>DATFQE010000021.1:0-5511 GCA_035264445.1 Gaiellaceae bacterium
TGCGCTTCTCGAAGCGCGCGCTCAGGCTCGGCACGCTCGACGCGCCCACCTACTTCCACCGCGGGATGATCGAGCGCTGCCTCGGCCGCCACGCCGAGGCGCGGCGCTGGTTCAGACGCGCGCTCGCAGCCAACCCCGACTTCTCGCTGCGCTGGAGCCCGGTCGCGCGGAGGTTCGCACGGTGAGGCGGCTCGCGCTCCTCGCCTGCCTCGCCGCGCTCGCCGCTCCCTCCGGGGCCGCGGCGCACCCGCTCGGCAACTTCACCGTCAACCGCCTCGCTGCGGTCGACCTTGCCGGTGACCGGATCTACGTCCGTTACGTCCTCGACCTGGCCGAGATCCCGACGTACCAGGAGCGAAAGCACGTCGAGCGGGCCGGCTACGCCCGCGGAGTAGCGCGCAAGCTCGAGCTGCGGCTCGACGGCCGCGCGGCGCGGCTCGACGTCGTCCGGTTCCGGTTCGGCCTGAAACGCGGTGCGGGCGGTCTCGAGACGCTGCGGTTCGAGGCCGTCTTCCGGGCCCGGGGCGCAGGATCGACGCTCGAGCTTCGCGACGGCAACTACGCGAACCGGCTCGGCTGGCGCGAGATGGTCGTCCGGGCCCGCGACGGGGCCAAGCTCGTCGCCGCGAGCGTCCCGGATCGCAGCGAGAGCGACGACCTGCGCTCCTACGCGGGCGAGCTTCTCGACGTCAGGCGTGCGACCGCATCGTTCGCGCTCGGCACTCGAGCGGGCGAGGCGCCGGCCCTCGGGCCGCCCGGACGCGCAGAGCCAGCCGGCGGATTCGAGGCGCTCATCGCAGAGCCGGGGACGATGATGCTCGCGCTCCTGCTCGCAGCGTTCTGGGGCGCCGCCCATGCCCTCACGCCCGGCCACTGGAAGGCCATCGTCGCGGGCTATCTCGTCGGCTCGCGCGGCAAGCCGCGGCACGCGGTTGCGCTCGGCCTGATCGTGACCGTCACGCACACCATCGGCGTCTTCGCGCTCGGCCTCGTCACGCTCGCGCTCTCGGCCGTCATCGTCCCGGAACAGCTGTACCCGTGGCTGACGCTCGTCTCGGGCCTCCTCGTCGTGCTCGTCGGAGCTTCGGTGCTCCGCCGGCGACTGCGGCCGAAGCGCGTCCACCACCACCATCATCACCACGAGCAGGACCTGCGCAGCCTGCTCGGAGTCGGTGTCGCCGCGGGCCTGCTGCCGTGCCCGTCCGCTCTCGTCGTCCTGCTGTCGGCGATCGCGCTGCACCGAATCGGCCTCGGGCTCGCACTCATTGTGGCGTTCAGCGCGGGACTGGCTGCCACGATCACCGCGATCGGCCTCGTCGCCGTCCTGGCTCAACGGGCGTTCGCGCGCCTCCGCCTCGACGGCAGGCTCGTCGCCGCCCTCCCTGCGGTCAGCGCAGCGCTGATTCTCGTCGTCGGGGCCGGTCTTACCATCAACGCACTCCCGGAGGTGCTCTAGCCATGTTCGGCCTCGACGATTGGATCGCTTCGCGCTCGGATGGCGGCGGCCTCGCGCTCGTCGTCCTCGTCGCCGTCGTGCTCGGTCTCCGCCACGCAACCGACCCGGATCACCTGGCCGCGGTCGGGACGCTGATCGCCTCGAAACGGGAGCGGGCGGGTCGCCGCGCCGCCGCTCTCGGAGCGGCCTGGGGGATCGGCCACGCGCTCACGCTGTTCGCATTCGGCCTGCCGATCGTGCTGTTCGAGGCGTACCTGCCCACGTGGCTCGAGCAGGGCGCCGAGCTGACGATCGGGCTCGTGATCGTCGTGCTCGCGGTCCTTCTGCTCGCGCGCTGGAACCGCGGCGACTTCCATGTGCACATCCATGAGCACGGCGACGGCGCACACCTCCATGCGCGCTCGCACGCAGAGGGGGAGCGAGCCCGCACCCGCTCGCCCCGCTCGGCCTTCGGCATCGGCCTCCTGCACGGGGTCGGCGGCAGCGCCGGAGTCGGTGTGCTGCTCGTCGCCTCGATCGAGAGCACGGTCTACGGCGTGGCCGCCCTCGGGCTGCTCGCGGCGTTCACCGCGGTCTCGATGGCGCTCCTCTCGACCGGCTTCGGAGCCGGCCTTACCCGTCTGCCGCTCGTCCGGCTGGCGCCCGCGCTCGGAGCGCTGAGCCTCGCGTTCGGCGTCTGGTACTCGCTGGGCGCTCTCAGCCTCGCGCCGTACTCCCTCTGAACCATTCGCGAGGCCGCGACGAATCGACAACGCCCGCCGAGTTACGCTGACGGCCCGCCCGGAACATGCCCACTGCGAATGACATCCACGACCTCGTCGCGCCCTACGCGCTCGACGCGCTGGCTGCGCAGGAACGGGCCGAGTTCGAACGGCACCTCGCCCGCTGCGAGCGCTGCACGCGCGACCTGCGTGACCTTCAGGACACCGCCACCGCGCTCGCCTGGGGCGCGGTCGGCCCCGAGCCGCCTCCGGGCCTGCGCGGCCGGATCATCGAGCGGGCGCGCGCCGAGGCACAGGTCGTCCCGTTCGAGCCTCGCCGCCGCTGGGTGACTCCCGCGCTCGGCGCGGTCGCAGCCGCCGCCGCGGTTGTCGCGATCGGGCTCGGCGTGTGGGCGGCCTCGCTCTCGAACGACCTCGACCGCGAGCGCGATCTTCGCGCCGCGCAGGGGACGGCGCTCGAGATCGTCGGCGACCCCGGCGCCCAGGTCGTGTCGCTGAAAGGCGCCGACGGCTCGCTCGTCGTCGCGCGCGACCGACGAGCCGCTCTGGTCGTGTGCGGCCTCGGCGCGGCGCCGAGCGGCGAGACGTACGTCGCGTGGACGATCCGCGGCGCGCCGTCCAACGCGGGCGCCTTCGACGTGACCGACGACGGCTGCACCGCCGCACCGCTCGACCACACGGTGGCACCCGGCGTTACCGTCGCCGTCACGCGAGAACGCAACCCGACCGTTCAGCTGCCCACCACCCACACGCTGTTCACGGCGCAGGCCGCATGACGGAGGCCGTGTTAGCGTTCCGCGCCGTCCCGGGCGGCGAGCGCGACATCCAGGCCGTCGACACGAGCGACGAGTCGCTGCTCGCGCGCGTCGCGAGGGGTGATGACGACGCGCTCGGCGACCTCTACGACCGCTTCGGAGTCGTCGCCTACGGGCTCGCGGTGCGAATACTCCGGGACGAGCGGCTCGCCGAGGACGCCGTCCAGGATGCGTTCCTCGCCGTCTGGCGAAACGCCCCGTCGTTCCGGCCGGAGCGCGCCAACGCGCGGACGTGGGTCCTCACGTTCGTGCACCGCCGAGCCGTCGACCTCGTGCGGCGCGAGGAGCGCAGGCGGACGGAGCCGCTGGCGCCCGAGACGGAGCCGACCGCCGGCTCCACGGCGGAGGTCGCGGAGCTACGCGGGCGCCGGGAGGCGGTCCAGCGGGCGCTCGCGCAGCTACCCGAGGAGCAGCGCCGCCCGATCGAGCTCGCCTACTACGGCGGCTTCAGCCAGTCGGAGCTCGCCGAGCGGCTCGGCGAGCCGCTGGGCACGATCAA
The DNA here is from genome assembly GCA_035264445.1 of Gaiellaceae bacterium. Lineage (GTDB taxonomy): Bacteria > Actinomycetota > Thermoleophilia > Gaiellales > Gaiellaceae > DATFQE01. The sequence goes on from DATFQE010000021.1 coordinate 3,493, forward strand.
GAGCCGCATGTTCACCGGCCTGAAGCGACTCAGAGAGCTGCTCGGAACCGAGCTCTAGAAACGAAAGAGGCGGCCCGAAGGCCGCCTCTTCGTGGGCGTTCGCGTTGCCCTTCAGGCCTTGGATCCCTCGATGGTGGCCTGCTCGCCGCCTCCGATCTGGATCCGGCGCGGCTTCGCCTGCTCGGGCTTGGGGACGCTGATCTCGAGCACGCCGTTGTTGTAGTCGGCCTTGATTTCGTCCTCCTTCACGCCCTGCGGGAGCCCGATCGCCCGCTCGAAGCTGCCGAAGTGCCGCTCGTAGCGGTAGAAGCGATCGCCCTCGGCCTGGTGGGTGCGCTCGCGCTCGCCGGTGACCGTGAGCGACCCGTCCTCGACCTCCACAGAGATCTTGTCCTCGGGGACGCCGGGCAGGTCGAATGCGTACACGACGTCGGAATCGGTCTCCCAGACGTCCACGGACGGAACCCACGACCGCGTGCCGCTGTTGCCGTTGCCCTCGCCGCCGGCCCAGCTGTTGACCAGGCGGCTCATCTCGTTCTGCAGGGCCGCGAACTCGCGGAAGGGCTCCCAACGAACCAGTGTGGCCATTGAATGTCCTCCTGCGTCGTACATTGATTACGGGGGCAGGATAAAAACTAAGCGTGTGTGTGTCAAGTCTTTGGACGCACTAGCATCGGCGAACTTGATCCCGCTGAAGGACAACGTCCCGACCGCCGCGTTCCCGGTCGTGACGGTCGCGCTGATCGTCGCGAACGTCCTCTTCTACTTCCTCTACCAGCACGGCGGCATCACGACGGTGCCGGAGGGACCGGTGAACGAGCTCGCTTACCACCCCTGCGAGGTGAACGACTCGTGTCCGGTCATCGGGCAGGACTGGTACATCACCGCCCTCAGCTCGATGTTCATGCACGCGAGCCTCGAGCACCTGCTCGGCAACATGCTCTTCCTCTGGATCTTCGGCAACAACGTCGAAGACGCCCTCGGACGCGGGCGCTTCCTCGCCTTCTACCTCGCCGCGGGCTTCGTGGCGACGGGACTGCAGACGCTCGTCACGCTGTACCTCGGGACGCCCGAGGACGCCAGGATTCCGAACCTGGGCGCGAGCGGCGCGGTCTCGGGCGTGCTCGGCGCCTACGTCGTCTTGCTGCCGCGCGCCAAGGTGATCACGGCCATCTTCGTGTTCTTCATCCTGCTCCAGGAGGTCCCCGCCTGGGTCTTCATCGGCGTGTGGTTTCTCTTCCAGGCGTGGTCCGGCGGCTTCTCGCTTCTCAACCCGGGCGCGGGCGGCGGCGTGGCGTTCTTCGCTCACGTCGGCGGGTTCCTGTTCGGCTTCTTCGCCGTGCGCCTGTTCGCGGTCCGTCCGCCCTTACGCCCCGCCTACTGATGGCGTCGTTCGAGGACCACGTACGCGCGGCGCTCGACGCGCTGCCGGCGCAGATCGCCGCGGCGCTCGAGAACGTCGCCGTCGTGGTCGAGGACGAGAACCCGGAGGACCGCGATCTGTTCGGTCTCTACGACGGCACGCCGCTGCCCGAGCGGACGTCGGTCACCGCGGGCCGCCTGCCCGACCGGATCGCGATCTACCGCCTCCCGCTCGAGGACGAGTTCGGTCACGACCCCGAGGCGCTCGAGCGTGAGATCCGCATCACCGTGCTCCACGAGCTCGGGCACTACTTCGGGATCGACGAGGACCGGATCGCCGAGCTCGGGTACGAGTGACCACCTTTCTGGACGTGGTGGCAGTGGCGTCGGCCGTTGTGGGGGCAGGCGTGATCGTCGTGTTTTTCTTCGGCCGCTGGGAGGAATGACCGTGCGGTCCACGTCGTTTGGAAGAGCATGCGAACCATCGAGGAAATCCGGACCGAGATCGAGCGCGCCAGCGAGCGCCGCGCCGACCTCTATCGGACCCTGTCCAAGGGGCACGACCCCGCGCTCGCGGCCGAGTTGAAGGAGATCGACGCGCAGATAGACGTCCTCTGGGACGAGCAGCGCGCCGTCCGCGCGGAGCTTCGCTTCGGT
>DATFQE010000022.1:0-2310 GCA_035264445.1 Gaiellaceae bacterium
CCCGCTCGCGTTGCTGACGCCCTCCCGCACGTTCGACACGCTGAAGAACGACCTCGTGGGCGGCGTCTACTTCGGCTTCAACAAGTACCAGGTGATGCCGGCCGAGCAGCCGGCGTTCGAGCACGGCGTCGATCCCTCGACCAACGCGCCGCCGCAGGCGTTCGACCGCGGTGGCGAGTACAGCATCGCGGACTACAACGTCGAGAACCTGTACGACCGCCGCGACGACCCGAACGACGGCTGCGACTTCCCGGGCAACGCCGGCTGCCCCGGCGTCTCGCCGCCGTTCAACTACGTGCCGGAGACCCAGGCGCAGTACGACGCGCACCTCGTGGACCTCGCCGGGCAGATCCGCGGCGACCTGCACTCGCCGGACCTCGTGCTGATCCAGGAGGCCGAGGATCAGGACATCTGCACCGTCTCCGCCGGCGCGCTGGTCTGCGGCACGGCGGACAACCGTGACGGCAAGCCCGACACGCTCCAGGAGCTCGCGCTGACGATCGAGAAGCAGGGCGGGCCTGATTACGACGCCGCGTTCGACCGCGACGGCCGGGACGATCGCGGCATCGTGGCGGCGTTCATGTACCGGACCGACCGCGTCGAGCTGCTGCCCGCCGATCCGTCGCACCCGGTCCTCGGGGGCGATCCCGAGGTCGATTACCGCTCGGCGGCGCTCGGCTACAACACCGACGTCCAGAACCCGAAGGCGCTCAACGCCGTGCTTCCGCCCGACGTCGACCTGAGCACGGGCCGCGACGGCGACAACGTCTTCACCCGCGCGCCCCAGGTGGGGCTCTTCCGGGTGTGGCGGACGGGCAAGGACGCGAGCGTGTTCACCGACGTGCTGGCGATCTCGAACCACTTCTCGAGCACGCCGGACGCCCGCGTCGGCCAGCGCACCGAGCAGGCCAACTACCTGGCCGCGATCGTCAACGCCGCGCCCGAGGAGCGGATCGACGCCGGCGGGGACTTCAACACGTTCCCGCGGCCGGACGACGCGCTGAACCGCACGACCGACCCGCACCAGCTCGCAGCGCTCTACGACGCCGCCGGGCTGGCGAACCTCTACGACCGGCTCGTCGAGGAGGTGCCCGCCAGCGCGTACAGCTACGTGTTCGTCGGTATGGCCCAGACGCTGGACGGCCAGTTCGTCAGCGACACGCTCTCCGACGAGCTGGGGCAAGCGAGGATCGCCCATGTCAACGCCGACTGGCCCGCGGACACGCCCGGCGACGGCGCGCGCGGCGCCAGCGACCACGACCCGCTCGTGGCCCGCTTCGACGGCGACGTGACGCTCGACCGGCTGGTCGCCCTGTTCGAGTACTTCAACGCGAACGGCGCGATCAAGGGCAGCAACACGTACGAGCAGCTAAAGGACCACCTCGACCAGGCGGCCGCTGCGGACGAGATCTACCGCTCGCAGCTCCAGGCGTTCGCGAACCAGACGGCCGGCAAGGCACCGACGTTCGTGACGCAGGAGGCCGCGGACGCTCTCGTCGCGGAGGCGAATCGCCTGATCGGCGGCTAGGGGCGCTTTGACTCGTGGAGGCAACAGCTGTAGATACGCAGGGCAATTCATCACGGAAGGGAGAGGGATGAGGAGAGTCACAACGGCGGCGTTGATCGTTCTCGCCGCACTGTTCGTCGTCCCGAGCGCGCTCGCCGGCCGCGGCGGGGACGGTGCCAAGGACAACGACACCAGGCTTCAGATCCTGGCCATCAACGACTTCCACGGGCACGTGGAGCCGAACACGCCTGGCACGATCCAGATCGGCCAGTCGAAGAACCCGACGACGGGCGCGATCGTCAACCAGACGGTTCCGGCCGGCGGAGCGGAGTACCTCGCGACGCACATGAAGGCGCTCCGGACGACGAACTCGAACACGATCACCGTCGGCTCGGGCGACCTGATCGGAGCGAGCCCGCTGCTGTCGGGCCTGTTCCACGACGAGCCCGCCATCGAGTCGCTCAACGAGGTCGGGATCGACGTGAGCGGCATCGGCAACCACGAGTTCGACGAGGGCCTCGGCGAGGTCTACCGGATGATGAACGGCGGCTGCCATCCCGTCGACGGCTGCCAGGACGGCACGCCGTTCCTGGGCTCGGTCTTCGGCTACCTCGCGGCGAACGTCTTCTTCGAGGGCACGAACCAGACGGTCCTGCCGCCGTACGAGGTGCGCAAGGTCGGCAACGCCAAGATCGCCTTCATCGGCATGACGCTCGAGGGCACGCCGCTGATCGTGACGCCGTCGGCGATCGAGGGCCTCGAGTTCCGCGACGAGGTCGAGACGGTCAACAACCTGATCGCGA
>DATFQE010000023.1:0-5869 GCA_035264445.1 Gaiellaceae bacterium
GCCTCGTTCAGCTCCATCACGTCGACGTCGTCGATCGTCATCCCGGCCCGTTCGAGCACCTTGCGGACGGCCTCGATCGGGCCGACACCCATGATCTCCGGCTCGACGCCCGAAACCGACGACGCGATGATCCGCGCTCGCGGCTGGATCCCCAGCTCACGCGCCCGCTCCTCCGACATGACCACGACCGAGGCCGCGCCGTCGTTCAGCGGGCAGGCGTTACCCGCCGTGACCTTCCCGCCCGGCTTGAACGCCGGCTCGAGCTCGGCGAGCGCCTCCAGCGTCGACCCGCGGCGCGGGCCGTCGTCGGCGGCGACGCCGTCCCAGGCCGTGATCTCGCGCTCGAAGAAGCCCGAGTCCTGCGCGGCCACCGCCCGCTCCTGCGAGCGCTGGGCGAAGCGGTCCATCTCGTCGCGCGAGACGTCCCAGCGCTCGGCGACGTTCTCCGCGGTCAGACCCATCGGGATGTAGACGTTCGCGATCGGCGCGTTGTCGCCGAACAGCTTGGGATGGAGCTCTTCCGCGTCCTTCGGATAGCCGTCGACCTGGGTGATCGACTCGACGCCGCCGGCCACGAACGCGTCGCCCTCACCCGCCTTGACCGCGTGAAACGCCATGCGGATCGTCTGCAGCGACGAGGCGCAGAAGCGGTTGACCGTGGTGCCCGGAACTGTCTCGGGCAGACCGGCCAACAGCGCGACCCGGCGACCGAGGTTCATCCCCTGCCGCTGCTCGGGGAAGCCGCAGCCGATCATCACGTCGACGATCTCCTCGCGTGGCAGCTCGGGCACTTGATTCAGGGCGGCCTCGACGGCGAAGGCCGCGAGGTCGTCGGGGCGGGCATCGACGAGCGAGCCCTTTCGCGCACGGCCGATCGGCGTGCGGGCGGCGGAGACGATGACTGCTTCAGACAAAGGCGCTCTCTCCTGTCACGTGTCGGCCGATGATCAGCTTCTGCACCTGGCTGGTGCCTTCGTAAAGCGTAGTGACGCGGGCGTCCCTGAGGTATTTCCCCACCGGGTATTCGTCGACGTAGCCGTAGCCGCCGTGCACCTGCACGGCCGCATTCGCCGCGCGGACGGACGCCTCGCTCGCGTAGTACTTGGCGACGGACGACTCGAGCGTGTGGCGCTCCCCGGCGTCGGCGAGCGCGGCCGCCTTCCACGTCAGCAGGCGCGCCGCGTCAGTCTCGACGGCGATCTCGGCCAGCAGCTCCTGGACGAGCTGGAAACCGGCGATCGGCTTGCCGAACTGAGTTCGGTCGCGCGCGTACTCGACCGAGGCGTCGAGGCAGCCTTGCGCGATCCCGACGCAGCCGGCCGCGAGCGAAATCCGCCCGTTGTCCAGAGCCGACATCGCGACCTTGAACCCCTCCCCTTCGCCGCCGAGCGGTGCCGAGTCCGGCACGCGCACGCGCGCGAGGAAGAGCTCGCCCGTGTCCTGGGCCCGCAGCCCCAGCTTGCCCTTGATCGACCGCGCCTCGAAGCCGTCGGCGTCGGTGGGCACGAGGAAGCACGTGATTCCGCGGGCGCCCTCGCCGCCCGTGCGCGCGAACACGAGCGCGAGCTTGGCCCAGGTTCCGAGCGTGATGAAGATCTTGGAGCCGGTGATCAGCCAACCGTCCCCGTCGCGTTCGGCGCGGGTGGTCAGCGACGCGGGGTCGGAGCCCGACCCCGGCTCGGTCAGCGCGTAGCAGCCGAGCGCCTCGCCGGAAGCCAGCTGGGGGAGCCACTCGGCGCGCTGCTCGTCGGTCGCCCACTTCGCGACCGTCTTCCCCACCAGCCCGTTCTGGACGGACACGATGCCGCGCACCGAGGAGTCCGCCCGCCCGAGCTCCTCCATCACGAGGCAGTACGAGATCGTGTCGAGCCCCATCCCGCCCGCGTCGGCGGGCAGCGAGGCGCCGAGGAACCCGATCTCCGCGAGCTTGTCGACGATGCCGCGGTCCATCGTCTCGGTGCGATCCCACTCGCGCGCGTGCGGAACGACCTCGCGATCGAGGAACTCGCGGGCGGTCGCCCGGATCAGTTCCTGCTCGGCGGTGAGCGTGAAGTCCACGTGAACGAGGAGGGCCCCGCCGAGGCGAGGCCCTCCTCCACGTTCGTTATCTGCCCTTGAAGAGGTTGCTCGCTTCGCTCCAGGAGCCGTCGTTGTACCGGACGATCTTGACCTGGTCGAGCGGGAAGTTGTCTTTCTTGGACGTCTTGGTGACGACGCCCTTGATCATGTACGGGTTCGCCCAGCTCATGGCCTGGGTCGCCTTCATCAGCGACTCGCGCGTCGGGTTCTTGCCCGCCTTATAGAGCAGCTTGACGACGTCGTAGGCCTTCGCGAAGCCGTAGTAGTAGAACGTGTCGGCCCGGTTGGCGCCCGACGGCCCGTACTTCGCCATCAGCTGGTTGTACTGACGGACCGCCGAGTCCCTCCGGTACTTCGGGTTGGTCGGGTTCTTCAGGTAGCCGGTGCTGATCGCGCCGTTGACGAACGCTGCCCCGGCACTGCGCACGGCCGCGCTCATCACGCCGTCAGTCGCCGCTACCGAGTTGATCACGATCTGGTCGGGCTTCCAGTTCAGCGCCTTTGCCGTCGCGATCGCACGGACGGTCGGGGTCGGCGTCGTCAAGAGCACCCACGTGTTCGCGCCGGAACCGCGCTGGCGCGCGATCTGCGAGGCGTACGAGGCGTCGGTGACCTCGTAGCTCTGCTCGGAGACAATCAGGCTCGTCTTCGAGCCGAGGCCCTGCTTGAGGCCGTTCAGGTAGTCCTTGCCGTAATCGTCGTTCTGGTAGAAGACCGCGATCTTCGCGTTGGGCGCGTTCTGCGTGATCCAGCGCCCGTAGACCTTGCCCTCCGACACGTAGTCCGGCTGCCAGCCGACCGTGTACGGGAACTCCTTCCGCTGCGTCCCCCAGAAGCTCGCGCCCGTGGACACGAGGATGTGCGGGATCTTGCGGCTGTTCAAGATCGGCCTGATCGCCTGGTTGTGCTCGGTCCCGAGCGACCCGACGTCGGCGAAGATCTTGTCCTGAAGGATCAGCCGGTTCGTCAGCTGGACCGTCTGAGCCGGGTTGTACTGATCGTCGTAGTACTTCCAGACGATCTGCCGGCCGTAGACGCCGCGCTTGCCGTCGACCTTGCTTTTCCTCTTGTTGATGTAGCTGAAGTACGCAGCCATCCCGCGCGGGATCGGCGCATACAGCGATGCCGGTCCACTGAGCGGGAACGTGCCGCCGAGCACGATCGTCCTGCTCGTCACCCCCGGGGTCGCGCTCGGAGCAGTCGCCCGCTCCGGGGCCGCCGCCGCCGAGGACAGCCCTGCCAGCGTCGCGACCAGCGCGCCCGCCAGAAGTAGCGCTTTCCTCATCCTTCCCTCCTTGTCGAGAAAGTCGGCAGGGGCCGACTCCCCTCATTTAGACGCCGCACGAGCCCGTCATCCACCTCGGGTCGTAGTACACAGTGTTACGCCCGGTAACGTCAAGCTGGATCAGTGCTCGTTGGACTTCGTTCTCAGAACGTCGAAGCCGTCCCAGAGCACCGTGGTCAGGTACTCCACGAGGCGCTGCCGTGAAAGCGAGCGACTCTCCAGCCACGATGCGCCTGCGGCGCGGATCATTCCGGACACGCACTGCGCCCAGTGCTCGGCGAAGCCGGGGTCGAGCCCGGCCCGCTCGAGCTTGGTGACCGACGTGAACGCGCAGTTGCCGATGTGCGCGCGCCGGAACTCGGCGACGATCACTGCGGTTCGCGGCTGCTCGGCTGCCGACAGCAGGAAGCGGTAGCGGTCCGGCTCGCGCTCGACGTACGAGAGGTACGCGTCGATCGTCGCAGCCAGCCGCGACCGAGGGTCGTCAGTCTCGGCCGCAGGGCGAAGGGCACTGCGGAGCTCGGCGACGTAGCGCTCCGTGAGCGCCTCGCACAGCCCCTCCTTGTCCCCGAAGTGCCTGTAGAGGACCGGCTTGGTGATCCCGGCCTCCGAGGCGATGTCGTCCATCGAGAACGCGAGCCCCGAGCGCTGCACGACCCGGTCCGCAGCGTCGAGCAGCTCCTCGCGCCGGCGCTCGCGCCGGAGCTGCCGCTCGGTGTCTCGGATGGCGATGGCCGTAGCCATGCCTGCGGACGCTAACGCCTGTCGACGACGATTACGAGTCGGAGGCGGGCGCGGGCGTCGTGCGCCTGGCCGTCATCCGGCCCGCCGCTCTCGTCGCCCAGCGGCTCAGCTGCCGCAGCAGCCCCGCGAAGCCGCCGGGCAGCAGGAACACGATCACGATCAGGAGCGCGCCGAAGACCACGGAAGGCGCCTGGGTGGAGAACTCGGCGTCGATGAGCGGCGGGCTCTCCGAGTAGACCGGCAGGAACTCGATGACGAGGGCACCGAACAGCGTGCCCGAGAGCGCGCCGAGCCCGCCGATCACGCAGCTGGCGAGGAGCAGGATCGAGAGGCTGACCGGAAAGGTGTCCGGGTTGACGAAGGAGACCTCGATCACGAGCAGCGCGCCGGCCACGCCGGCGTAGAACGAGGAGACGCCGAACGCGAGCGTCTTGTAGAGCGCGGGGTTCACCCCCGAAGAGGCCGCTGCCACTTCGCCGTCCCGGATCGACCGCCACGCCCGCCCCAGCCGCCCGCGCACCATCAGCCAGGCGATCAAGAACATGATCCCGGCCGTCACCCAGGCCTCGTAGTAGAGCCAGTGCCGGGTGGAGATGTCCCAGCCGAACGGCGCCTCTGGCAGCAGGAGGCTCAGCCCGCCGCCTCCCCCGGTGACCTGGTCGAAGCGCTTGGCGATCGTCGGCAGCGAGACGGCCAGCGCGAACGTCGCCAGCGCGAGCGAGACGCCCGCCAGCCGCAGCGCCGGAATCCCGATGATCAGGCCGATCACCCCGGTGACCAGTCCCGCGAGCGGGATCGTGAAGACGGGCGTCATCCCGTTCCCGAGTGGGAGCCAGCCGGGCGGATCGAGCTGATACAGCTCGAGGCCCGGGCGGCCGAGGATGAGCAGCGCGCTGACGTAGGCGCCGATGCCCATGAACGCGCCGTGGCCGAGCGAGATCTGGCCGTTGTAGCCGGTGAGGATGTTCAGCCCGAGGAGCGCGATGAAGTAGAGCGCGACGAACGTGAACTGCGAGAGCCGGAACTCGCCCATGAAGCGTGGGAGGAGAGCGACGACGATCGCGATCACGACGAACGCCGCGAAGCTGACCGCCGTCGGGATGCGCCGCATCACACGCGTCGCACCGCCACGTGGCCGAAGAGGCCCTGGGGTCGGATCATCAGGACGACGAGCAGGATGAACAGCGCCGTCGGCAGGCGGAGCTCGCTCCCGACGAAGTCCACGTACGCGCCGAGCAGGTTGATCAGGACGCCCAGCGTCAGCCCGCCGACCACCGCGCCGATCGGGCTGTCGATTCCGCCCAGAACCGCGGCCGCGAACGCGTAGATCAGGACGACCAGCATCATCGTCGGATCGAGGAAGAGGGTCGGCGCCGCCATCATCCCGGCGACTGCGCCGAGCACTGCGGCGAAGCCCCACCCGAGCGCGAGCATCCAGCCGACGCGCACGCCGACCAGCCGGCTCGACGTCTGGTCGTTCGCGACGGCGCGCATGACGAGCCCGAGCGTCGTGAAGCGGAAGAACGCCCACAGCGCGGCCACGGTCACGAGGCACACGACGAGCACGCCGACGTCCTGCTGTGAGATGACCACGCCGCCGACGTCCCACGTCTCGTTCGGGAACGGGCTGTCGAACGCCTTCACCTCGGCGCCCCAGATCCAGCCGGTCAGCCCGTTGAGGACGATCAGGAGCCCGATGGTGACGATCACGATCGCGATCTCGGGCCGGTGCTCGACGGGGCGGATCAACGTGCGCTCGAT
>DATFQE010000024.1:0-5969 GCA_035264445.1 Gaiellaceae bacterium
ACCTGCTCGACTCTGGCACCGACTTCGTCGCAGCCACGAACGCCGGCTACCACGCGGCGTTCGTGCTCGGGATCGGTTTCCTCGCGGCGGCCGCCTTCGTCAGCGGGTTCGTGCTGCGCGCGACGACGGCGCCGGCCCACGCGGAGCCCGCGACCGAGACGGTGTAACAGCCGCTTCTGGCCGGTTTGAACGAGTAACGAGGCTCTTCAGCCATCATGGCTGGGTGCCTCGTGACGAAGACGTGCGCGTCGTTGACAACCCGGCCGACGAGCGGTACGAGCTCTGGGTCGGAGACGAGCCCGCGGGCCAGATCGTGTACCGGCTGCGCGAGGACGCCGTAGCGCTCATCCACACCGAGGTCGCGGACGCGTTCGAGGGCCACGGCCTCGGCGGGAAGCTCGTCGCGGGCGCGCTCGCGGATATTCGCGGGCGCGGGCTGCGGCTGATCCCGATCTGCCCATTCGTCCGGTCGTACCTCGAGCGGCACCCGGAGCAGGCCGACCTCGTGGCGCCGCGCGCGCCACAGCAGCGATGAGCGCCGAGCAGGAGCGCGGGCCCGCGCGCGTGTACGCGGGTGGCTCGATCGAGGTGCACTGGGAGCCGCGCCTGTGCATCCACGTGCGCAACTGCGTCCGGAACCTCGCCGCCGTTTTCGACGCGGACCGTCGCCCGTGGGTGGAGCCCGACGCTGCGGATGCCGACGCCGTCGCAGCTGCGATCGAAACGTGTCCGACGGGCGCGCTCCACTTCGTCCGGACGGACGACGGCCCGCAGGAGGAAGCGGCCGAGGAGCTCACGGTGACGCCGACGCGGAATGGGCCCCTTTTCCTGCGCGGGCGGGTGCGCATCCAGGACGCGGAGGGCCGCGTGATCCGTGAGGACACGCGGGTCGCGCTGTGCCGGTGCGGAGCGTCTGGCAACAAGCCGTTCTGCGACGGCAGCCACAACCGGATCGGCTTCGACGACACGCGCGCGTGAGGCGGGTTTCCGGCTAGCGGCGCGCGTCCCGGGCGGGCCTGTCCGGGGTCAGACCCCGGACAGGGCTGGGCCAGTCGCGTCCGTCTTCGTCGAGGATCAACCGCTCGTACGCGACCGCGGCCCTGCCGCCGTCGCCGAACAAGCGCAGCACCCGGTCGTGGGCCAGCCAACTCGGCGCGCGGTGACGGCGGAGGGCGCCGTAGCTGCTCCACGCCCACGCGGCCGGCCCGGGCGCGAGCCGGGCCTCGACCGGATTTCGGGCGATGTAGCGGTTGACCCAGATCGCGTGCCGCTCGGACTCGACCAGCCTGGAGCCGAAGCGGCCTTGGAAGAGGTGCCCGTCCAGTCGGCGACCGGCGTTGAACGCCTGCGCGTAGCGCCCGTTCAGTAGTTGCATCCCGCGTGAGAGCCCCGCCTTCGGCGTTTCGATCAGCAGGTGGTAGTGGTTGGGCATCAGGCAGTAGGCGTGCACGAGCCATTCGAACCTGGCGACAGCGCGTTCGAGGAGCCAGAGGAAGAACTGATAGTCGACCGCCTCCTCGCAGATCACCTGTCGGCGGTTACCGCGGTCGAAGACGTGATGGAGGGCGCCTTCGAAGTCGGGACGCGGTCGTCGGGGCACGCGGGCGACCGTAGCGGCGCCGAACACGCGCCGGACGAGGCGTTACGAAGTTGACACACGACACGTCCACTTAGGCCGCGTCCGGGGTCAGACCCCGGACGTGGCCGGACAGGCGATGGGCCTGGCTAGGATCGATGCGCGGGCTCCGTCCCGCACTCGTGCATGGACCGGGCGAATTCGACAACGCTGAGCCCTGCCGCGCGGTGGATTCGCCACGGCGGCGTTCGCCTGCCCGTCGCGCAGCCGGGCGAGCCCGACACGCGCTCTCCGGCACGCCTGCTGGTCTGGGTCGGGCGTCAGCAGATCCCGACGCTGCTCGCCGGAATCGTCTTCGGCGTCCTCTGGATGCTGTCGCAGGCGCTGATGCCGTTCACGATCGGCCGTGCGATCGAGGACGGGATCGTCCAGCACGACAACCGCGCGCTCGCGTTGTGGACGCTCGCCCTCGTCGGGCTCGGGGCCGGCCAGGCGGGGTTCGGGATCATGCGCCACCGCTTCGCGGTCTTCAACTGGCTCCAGGCCTCCTACCGGCTCGCGCAGGTCGTGTCGCACCACGCCGCCCGCTCAGGCCCGGCCGTGCGCGGACAGCTCTCGACCGGCGAGGTCGTGGCGACGATCTCGAACGACGCCATGCGCGCCGGCGGCGCGTTCGACATCACCGCGCGGCTCTCCGGAGCGATCGTCGCGTACGTCGTCGTCGCGGTGATCCTGCTCGCCGCGTCATCGACCCTCGGCCTCGTCGTACTCGTCGGCGTGCCCGTGCTCGTGTTCGCGCTGTCGTTCGTCGTCAGGCCGCTCCAGGAGCGCCAGCGCGAGCAACGCGACGAGGTCGGCAAGCTCACGGCGCTCGGCGCCGACACCGCGGCCGGGCTTCGCGTCCTGCGCGGGATCGGCGGTGAGGGCGCGTTCTTCGCCCGCTACCGCAGCCGCTCGCAGGAGGTCAGGCATGCGGGTGTGCGCGTCGCGCTCCCGCAGTCGACGCTCGACGCCGCCCAGGTCTTCATCCCGGGCGTCTTCGTCGTGCTCGTGACCTGGCTCGGCGCGCGGTTCGCGGTCTCCGGGCGGATCGGGCCGGGAGAGCTCGTGGCCTTCTACGGCTACGCGGCATTCCTCGTCATCCCACTGCGGACCTCGGCGGAGGCGCTGGACAAGATCACGCGAGCGCTCGTCGGCGCCCGCCGGATGCTGGACGTGCTCCAAGTCGCGCCGCACGTGACCGATCCCGACGAGCCGGCACCGGTCCCGCCGAGGGGATCGCCGCTGCACGACCCGGTCTCCGGCGTCGAGATCGAGCCGGGTCTGCTGACGGCGATCGTGTCGTCGATCCCGGACGAGGCCGCGGCGATCGCCGACCGGCTCGGGCGGTTCGGCGGCGGCGACGGCGTCGTCCTGGGCGACGTCCGTCTCGCCGATCTGCCGCTCGACGCGGTTCGGCGCCGGATCGTCGTCAGCGAGGCCGATCCGGTGCTGTTCTCGGGCAAGCTCCGCTCCGAGCTCGACCCGTGGGGCCGTGCCGGCGACGAGACGATCCTCGACGCGATCTCGATCGCGAACGCCGAGGACGTGCTCGAGCAGCTCCCGGCCGGGCTCGACACGACCGTGGACGAGCGCGGCCGTTCGTTCTCGGGCGGGCAGCGCCAGCGGCTCGTTCTGGCCAGGGCGCTCCTTTCGAACGCCGACGTGCTCGTCCTCGTAGAGCCGACGAGCGCCGTGGACGCCCACACCGAGGCCCGGATCGCGGGCCGCCTGCACGAGGCGCGCGCGGGCCGGACGACCGTCGTCGTCACGACGAGCCCGCTGATGCTCGACCGCGCCGACCGCGTCGTCTACCTCCGGGACTGCCGAGCGGTCGCCGTCGGGCGTCACCGCGAGTTGCTCAAGGAGCAGTCGGACTACCGAGACACGGTCACGCGCGGGGAGGACGTGTGAGCGAGCTGCTGCCGATCGCGGACGGCCCGGAGCTGCGCGCGCAGGCGCGGATCCTCGCCGGGCGACACCGCTGGGCGCTCTGGGGAACTGTCGCCCTTCACGCCGCCGCGGCCGCCGCCGGGCTCGCGGGCCCGCCGCTGCTCGGCAACCTCGTCCAGTCGGTCGAGCAGGGCACAACCACGGGTCACGTCGACCGCGTCGTCGCGGTGCTCGCCGCCTTCCTCGGCCTCCAGACGGTGTTGACCTTCTTCGCCCGCCGCGCGTCGTTCGTCCTCTCCGAGCAGATGTTCGCGGAGCTGCGCGAGGACTTCATGCGTCGCGTCCTCGGCCTCCCGCTCTCGACGGTGGAACGCGCGGGCACCGGCGACCTCGTCTCCCGGACGACCGCGGACGTCGACTCGCTGGCGCGGACGGTCCGCTTCGCCGTACCCGAGACGCTGATCGCAGGCGTCACGACGCTGCTCACGGTCGCGGCCGCGTTCTGGGTCAACCCGCTCGCCGCGCTCCCCTGCATCGCGGGAGTTCCGATCCTCCTCGTCGGGACGCGCTGGTACCTCCGGCGTGCGCCCGACGCCTACCTCTGGGAGCGCGCGACGTACGCGACGCTGGCCGGGACGGTCGGCGAGACGGTCGAGGGCGGCCGGACGATCGAGGCGCTCGGGCTCAGGGAGGAGCGCGTGCGTCGGATCGACGACGACCTCCAGGAGGCGTACCGCGCGGAGCGGCGGACGCTCCGCCTCCGCACGATCTGGTTCCCGTCGGCCGAGTTCTCGTACGTGCTCCCCGTCGCAGCCTCGCTGGCGTGGGGCGGCTGGCTCGTCTCGAACGGCCAGGCGACGATCGGCGAGGTGACCGCCGTTGCGCTCTACGTGGTCGCGCTGGCCGACCCGGTCGACCGGCTGATCTCCTGGCTCGACGAGATCCAGGTCGGGGCGACGTCGTTCGCCCGCCTGGTCGGGATCGCGCGCGTGCCTCCGGACCGCACCGCGAAGGACGGCCGCCCCGACGGGGACGACCTCAGGGCCGAGGACGTCCGCTACGCGTACGTCGCCGACCGTGACGTCCTGCACGGCATCGACCTCGATCTCGAGCCCGGCGAGCGTGTCGCCGTCGTGGGGCCGTCCGGGGCCGGCAAGTCGACGCTCGGCCGCCTGCTCGCGGGCATCCACCCTCCGCGCGAAGGGCGGGTGGAGATCGGCGGCGTCCGCCTCGTCGACCTCCCCCTCGACACGCTGCGCAAGGAGGTCGCGCTCGTCACCCAGGAACAGCACGTCTTCGTCGGCACGGTCGCCGAGAACCTCCGGCTCGCGCGCCCGCATGCCACCGACGAGCGCCTTCGCGACGCGCTGGCCGCCGTCGACGCGCTCGAGTGGGTCGAGCTGCTTCCGGACGGCCTCGACACGGTCGTCGGGACCGGGGGCTACCCGCTTACGCCGGCGCAGTCGCAGCAGCTCGCGCTCGCCCGGCTCGTGCTCGCCGACCCGCACACGCTCGTCCTCGACGAGGCGACCTCGTTGCTCGACCCGCGCGCGGCCCGCCACCTCGAGCGCTCGCTCGCCTCGGTCCTCCAGGGTCGAACCGTGGTCGCGATCGCGCACCGTCTCCACACCGCGCACGACGCGGACCGGGTCGCCGTCGTGGAGGAAGGGCTGCTTCAGGAACTCGGCACGCACGAGGAGCTCGTCGAGCATGACGGCTCGTACGCCGCGCTCTGGGACTCCTGGCACGGCGACCGCTAGCGCTTGCGCAGCGTGCGGAACGTGATCGAGTAGCGCAGCTCCTTCGTCGGCGGGATCGAGTGCTGCCACGAGGCCCGCGCCTTTCCCGCCAGCACATAGCCGGAGCGCGGCTCGAGCAAGACCTCCCACACCCGGCGATCGTCGCCCTTGCCGCGCTGGAAGCGCAGCCGGCTCTCCCCGCCGAGCGAGACGCCGATAACCGTGCCGAACGCCGGCGCGTCGCGGTGCCAGCCGATCGTCGAGCCCGGTGGATAGCGCTGCACGAGGATTTCGACGAGCTCCTCCGAGTCGTGGCCGGCGAGCTCCGCTGCGCGCTCGCGCACGGGGAGAATCCAGTCGGGCACGGCCTCGCCGGGTAACGGCGTTCGCGCTTCGTAGTCGTAGTCGA
Organism: Gaiellaceae bacterium; assembly: GCA_035264445.1. Classification (GTDB taxonomy): domain Bacteria; phylum Actinomycetota; class Thermoleophilia; order Gaiellales; family Gaiellaceae; genus DATFQE01. Next base: position 5,657 of record DATFQE010000024.1, read on the forward strand.
GCCCGAAGTGCCGCGCCGTCCGCTTCGCCGCCTGACCGTGCATCACGATCGGGTCGAACGGCAGCGACGCGAGCACACGGAGGACGTCCGCCTCCTCCTCGGCGGTGAGCAGGTCAGGCCGGTAGACGAGCCCTTCGGGCTCCTCGCTCAGTGCGCGCGCCACGCGCCCTTACGGCTCCTTTCGGTCGTGTGAGCCTCACTGCCCGAACGGGCGCCCTTCAATCAGGCCGCGAACCGGATCGCTCGCGCCGCGGCGAGCATGTCGTCGGACCAGCGCCCCTCGCGCTCCCAGCCCCAGGCCAGCGCGTGGGCG
>DATFQE010000025.1:0-10067 GCA_035264445.1 Gaiellaceae bacterium
ACCCCAGGCATGTCCGATCCACGCGTGAACCCACGGCTCGTTGTGCGTGATCCAGTAGCGGACGCGGTCGCCGAGCCGCTCGACCACGGCTTGCGTGTACTCGACGAACGCCTCGGCGGTCTCGCGCGCGGGCCAGCCGCCGGCGTCCTCGAGCGTCTGCGGCGTATCCCAGTGGAACAGGGTCGCGAAGGGCTCGAGCTCGTGCGCGAGCAGCTCGTCGACCAGGCGATCGTAGAAGTCGAGTCCAGCCTGGTTGATCGACCCGCGACCCAGCGGCACCACCCGCGGCCAGGCGATCGAGAAGCGAAACGCGTCGAGCCCGAGCTCGCGCATCAGCGCAACGTCGTCGCGGTAGCGGTGGTAGAAGTCGCACGCGACCTCCCCGGAGTCGCCGTTCCGGACCTTCCCAGGCGTTGCGCAGAACCGGTCCCAAACGCTCTCGCCGCGTCCGTCCTGGCCGGCCGCGCCCTCGATCTGGTACGACGCCGTGGCGGCGCCCCAGAGGAAGTCGTCCGGGAACGAGTTCGTATCGGCAGGCATGGCTGTCCTCTCGGTCAGGTCGACGGGGCAGTGACGTGGCAGCGGGCGGCCTGTTCCGGCCGCGCCTCGACCAGGGGTGGAGTCACGCGTGAGCAGACGTCGATCGCCAGCGGACAGCGCGTGACGAAGCGACAGCCCTCGGGCGGATCGACGGCGGCGGACGCGACTCCCTTGCGCATCTCGATCCGCTCGGCGTGCAGGTTCGCGGCGGGGTCGGGCACGGCAGAGAGCAGGAGGCGGGTGTACGGGTGCAGCGGCGACGACAGCACCTCCTCGACCGGCCCACTTTCGACGATCTGCCCCGCGTACATGACGAGGATGTCGTCGGCGACGTAGCGCGCGCTCGCAAGGTCGTGGGTCACGTAGAGGAAGGTGATCCCGAACTCCTCCCTGAGCCGGAGCATCAGGTTGAGGATCCCGATCCGGATCGAGACGTCCAGCATGCTCGTCGGCTCGTCGGCGAGGACGACCTTCGGCCCCACGGCGAGCGCCCGCGCGATCGCAACGCGTTGCCGCTGGCCGCCCGAGAGCTCGTGCGGATACTTGGCAGCGACCTCGTCGGGCGGTACGAGCCCCACCGTCCGTAGCAGCTCGTGGACGCGCCCCTCGAGCTGCCGGCGCGGGACGATCCCGTGTATCTGCAGCGGCCGCTCGAGGTGATGGCGGATCGTCTTGACCGGGTTCAGGGAGGCGAAGGGATCCTGGAAGATGATCTGCACCTGCGAGCGGTAGTTCAGGACGTCCCGTCGCCGCCGTACCCGCGAGACATCCGCACCCTCGAACAGCACGGTGCCCGCAGTAGGGTCGTGGAGGCGCGCAAGCAACCGAGCGACGGTGCTCTTGCCGCTCCCGCTCTCACCCACGAGCGCGGTGATCGCCGCCGGGCGAAGCTCGAACGAGACGTCGTCCACGGCCTGCACGTGCGCTCGCCGTACCCCGCCACTCACCGGGAAGCGCTTCGTGAGGTTCCGGACCTCGAGCGGCGCCGCGGTGCTGCTCATTCCTCGCCTCCGGCAACCAGGTGGCAGGCGACCTCGTGGCCGCGCTCGATCTCCCGCAGCACCGGCGGCTCCGTCGTCTGACGCGCGTACAGGTCCGGCTGCTCCGGCGTGCAGTGCGGGCAGCGGGGATGAAAGCGACAACCGCGCGGCGGCTGTCGCAGGTCGGGCGGGGCGCCCGGGATACCGGTCAGGCGCACGAGCGGACCGCTCAGCGGCGGAAACGACGTCAGCAGCCCCTGGGTGTACGGGTGCTGGGCGTCGGCCGCGAGCCGCGCGGCGGGAGCGCTCTCGACGATCTCGCCCGCGTACATGATCGCGATCCGGTGCGCGATCTCGAGCAGCAGCGAGACGTCATGGGTGATGAAGAGGACCGCGAACCCGAGCTCGCGCTGGAGATCCTGGACCTGCTGCAGGATCTCCCGCTGAACGACGACGTCGAGCGCGGTCGTCGGCTCGTCGAGGATCAGCAGTTCAGGCCGCAACGCGAGCGCCATCGCGATGATCACGCGCTGGCGCATGCCGCCCGAGAGCTCGTGTGGGTAGGCGCGCACGCGGCGGCGGTCGAGACCCACGACCTCGAGCAGGTCCGCCGCGTCCGAGAGCGCGCGCTTCCTCGAGATCCGCTCGTGCGCCCGCATCATGTCGACGAACTGGTCGCCGACCCGCATCAGCGGGTTGAGCGCGTTCATCGCGCTCTGGAAGACCATCGAGACGTTGCGCCAGCGGAACCGGCGCAACTCCTCGGCGCTCATGTCGACGAGGTTCTCGCCGCGGAAGCGAATGCTCCCGCCGGCGATCACGGCGGGCGGGCGCAGGATCTGCATCATGGCGTTCGCGACGGTCGACTTGCCGCAGCCCGACTCCCCTGCAAGGCCCACGATCTCGCCGGCATGCAGCTGGAGGTCGACCCCGTCGACGGCGCGGACGCGCTTTCCGCCGACGCCGTACTCGACGGCGAGCTGACGCAGCTCGAGCAGTGCGTCGCCCTCCGTCGCCGTCATCACCGTCTGCTCGGCGGGTTCCACGCTCGTCACGCGGCCTCCGTCCTGCCGAGGAACCGCCTCAGGGAGCGCCGCCGGGTCCGCTCGGTCCGCAAGCGGGGATTACTGACCTCGTCGATCCCGGCGAGCACCAGGACGAGGCCCAGCACCGTGAACGCGAGCGCCGCCCCGGGGAAGAAGAACGGCCACCACTCGCCCTGGAGCACCGTCGAGTTCGTCTGAGCCCAGTACAGCGTCACGCCCCAGCTGGTCGCCGACTGGTCGCCGAGGCCGAGGAACTCGAGGCCGGCATCGGTCAGCAGCGCGATGTAGAAGACCAGCACGAACCCCGCCGCGATCCGGCTGATCATGTTCGGCATCAGCTCGCCGAAGACGACCCGCCTGGTCGATTCGCCGGACGCCTTCGCCGCCAGGACGAAGTCGCGGTTCTTCAGCGAAAGCGTCTGAGCGCGCAGGATGCGCGCCTCGAAGGCCCACAGCACGAGCGCGAGGACGAGGATCATCGTCTGCATCCCGCGGCTCCCCACGTAGCCGGACATGACGATCAGAAGCGGGATCGCGGGGATCGTGAGAAAGATGTTCGTCAGCAGGTTCACGATGTCGTCGACGATTCCGCCCATGTACCCGGCGGTGATCCCGAGGATCGCGGCGAGGCCGGTCGCGAGCGCTGCGGCGGCGGCGCCGAGCAGCAGCGAGTGGCGGGCGCCCACGACCACCTGCGAAAAGATGTCGCTGCCCTGGTCGGTCGTGCCGAACAGATGGTTCCACGACGGCGCCTGACCCGCTGCGAGGATGTCGAACGCGTTCGGGTCGTCGACGGAGATCAGCGGCGCCACCAGCGCGACGAGGACTGCGAAGACGACCATCGCCAGCCCGAGGCACGACTTCGGGTTGCGCAGGAGAAGAACGAGCCAGCCCGGCAGGTGGAGCCGGCCGCGGCGGATTCTCGGCGGCGCCGCCGACGGAAGATCGAGCGTAGTCGTGTCGAGCTGCGACATCAGCTCGAACGCAGTCGCGGGTCGAGGATCAGGTTGAGCACGTCCATGATCAGGTTCGCGACGATCACGCAGACCGAAAGCACGACGAGCAGCGCCTGCGCCAGCGGATAGTCGTTGCCGAGCACCGCCTGCTGGAGCGTGTAGCCGGCGCCCGGGTAGCTGAAGATGTACTCGATGAACACGAGCCCGCCGACGGCGCTCGCGAACAACGGTGCAAAGCCGTTCAGCGGCGGCAGGATCGCGTTCCGGCCCGCGTAGCGCGTCATCACCCGGCGATCAGGCAGCCCTTTCGCGTGGGCCATCGTCACGTAGTCCTCGCCGATCGTGTTGATCATCACCGTCCGCATGTTCAGAACCCAGGCCCCGGTGTAGGCAGCGATCACGACGAGGATCGGAAGCTGGGCGTGGCGGACCGTGCTGGAGACGAACGTCCAGTTGAGCCCCGGCGTCAGGCCCGTGTCGTAGGCGTGCTGGATCGGGAACCACTCCAGCTTCAAGCCGAAGAAGTAGAGGCCGAGCAAGGCGAGGAAGAACGCGGGAAAGGCGCCGATTGCCATGAACCCGGGGACGACCACGCTGTCGAAGACGCCGCCGCGCCGCCACGCGGCGACCATCCCGACCGCCGTGCCGAGGACGAAGGCGAGCACGAACGCGACGCCGACGAGGAAGATCGAGTACGGCAGTGTCCGGCCGACGACCTCCGAGACCGGAGTCGGATAGTTCGACGTCGAGAGCCCGAAGTCGAAGTGCGCGATCCGGTGCAGATAGGTGACGTAGTCGTGCCAGATCGATCCGTGGCTGCCGCCGAGGAGCGCCCGGTAGGTCTCGATGATCCCCGGGTTCGCCGCCACCTGGGCGGGAGTCAGATGCTGCAGCAGCCCGCCGATCGGGTCGCCCGGCATCAGCCGCGGAAGCAGGAAGTTGATCGTGAGCGCCGCCCAGAGCGCGAAGGCGTAGAACGCAAGTCGACGGGCGAACCAGCGCATATCGGCTCCCAGAGCGTACGCCCGGCGGGCGGGGAAAGGGTCCCCGCCCGCCGGCAGGAGGGACTAGGAGTTGGTCACACCCCGGTCTTCGAGCCGGGGCAGATGCGGGTGAACATGAGGACGTTGTCGGGGAAGGTGGTGAAGATCGGGTCGGCGTACAGGTCCTTGTTCGTCGGGAAGCAATGGAAGTACTTCGTGCTGTATGTCGACCACCGCGCACCGATCATCACCGGCACGACCGGAAGGTGCTTGAGGAAGATCTTCTGCAGCTGTGTTGCGATCTTCTGCTGCTTCTTCGGTTGGAGCGAGACCTTCCACTGATCGAGGAGCGTCGTCGCCTGCGCGTCCGCGAAGTGATGCCAGTTCCCGGTCGGGCTCGCGTCCGTTCCCGACGGAATGAACGCGTTCTGCGACAGGTTCGAGTAGAAGTAGCCGTAGGGAGAGCCGCGTGACGCGCCCTGCCAGAGCAGGGTCGGGTTCTTCGTCGAGAACGCGTTCGGGAACCAGTCGCCCCAGCTGGGCTCGAGTCGCACGTTGGAATCGATCCCGATGTCACGCAGGTTCTTCGTGATGATCTGGTTCGAGGCCACCCAGTCGGACCAACCCGCGATCACGTGGATGTCGAGCTTGACGGCCTTGCCCCTGGGGTCGATCAGGTCGCCGCCCTTGTAGTTGAAGCCGTTGTCGGTGAGCATCCTCTTGGCCGCGGTGGGGTTGTACGTCGCCATCTGCTTCGCGAGCTTCTTCACCGACGCGTCGGTGACCCACTGCGGGAAGAGACCGTTCAGGCCGAGCGCATCGGACGGCGGCTCGTAGCCGTACTCGCCGAGCTTCGACACCGTCTTGCGGTCGATCGCCAGGCTGAGCGCCTTCCGGAACGGCGCCAGGCTGTAGGGGTACTGCGTGTCGTCGAAGACGAGCGAGATTGCGTAGTCCTGGTTCGAGTAGAACGCGTGGTAGTGCTGGCGGTCCTTTGCGACGTACGCCTTCTCGACGTTCGGGACGAAGTTGTGCGTCCAATCGACCTTGCCGCTCTGGATCAGCGCCAGCGCGGAGTCGTTCGACGACGCCTGGACGTACTCGAGGCAGCTCACCTTCGGCAGACCGCGCTGCCAGTAGCGCGGGTTCTTGTTCAGGACGTAGTCCTGCGTCGTGAACCGTGCGATCTTGGTGTAGGGGCCGGAGCCGACAGGCTGCCTGTTCTCGAACGTTGCGGGGTCCTTGACCTTCGACCAGATGTGCTTGGGGACGATGAACTGCCGGTTGAGGATCGCCGCGATGAACTGCGAGTCCGGGGTCTTGAGCCTGATGGCTACGGCATGCTTGCCCTTGGCCTTGATCGAGACCACGCTGTTTTCGGCCCCTATGAGCCCGATCCGGTCCATCACCTTGTCCTGACGGCCGGCCGTGAGGCTGTAGACGACGTCGGCGGAGGTCAGCGGCTTGTTGTCGGACCACCTGGCGTTTCGCGCCAAGTTGAGCGTGAGCGTCTTGTTGCCGTTGCTCCACTTCCAGCTGCGGGCCAGCCACGGATGGGTCTTGTGGCCGCCGGCCGGCACGACGATCAGCGGCTCGTAGAAGGCGCCCTGAACGAAGGCGCCGCTCGGCAGGCCGGTCGCGCTGTACGGGTTGAAGTTCTTGGTGAAGGCGGGGTCGCCCGAGCCGGTCATGACGAGGCATTGATGGCCCGCAGCGGCGACCGCCGTCCCGGCGGGCATCGCTGGGGCGGTCGCGCTGCTCACGAGCGCCGCGACGGCCGTAGCGGCTACGGCGATGGCGAGCAGGCGGGTGCGGAGGCTACGCATCTATGTCCTTTCTCGCCCAACGGTCGGGCGGTTCGTGCTGCTTCGGCCTGGCGGCCGGAAACGTTTCCGGCACTGTTACACGGCCTAAAGGGCAAAGTCAAGCGGTTGGCGTTCGATTTCCTGCCCTCTCGCGGGCATCGACTACCGAAACGTTCCGGAACATGCTTCAATGGTGAGGATGACCGAGCTCGCACGCGCGCACCGGCCCTCCCGCGTCACGATCCGCGAGGTCGCCGAGCTCGCGGGCGTCTCGATCGCGACCGTGTCGCGAGTCCTGAACGGGCGCGGCGACGTCTCGGACGAGACGCGCGATCTCGTCAGCCGGGTCGTCCGCGAGAACGGCTACACCGCGAATCGGAACGCCCGCGGTCTCTCGGCCGGCCGCACGGGCCTCGTGGGCGTCCTCGTACCCCTCGTCTATCCGGCCTACTTCTCCGCGATCATGGCGGGCGCCGCTGAGGCGCTCTCCGAGCGTGACCTCCAGATCGTCCTCTCGCCCACCGGGCACCAGCACGACCGCGAGGTCTCCGTGCTCGACCGGCTGCACGGCGTGACCGACGGCGCCCTGATCATCCTCCCTGAGGAGTCGAGCGAGGAGCTCGAACGGCTGCTCGACGGCGGTTACCGCTTCGTGGTGCTCGATCCGCTGATGCCTCTCGACGAGCGGATCCCGTCGGTCTCGGCGGCCCACACGTCGGGTGCCGACCAGGCGATGCGCCATCTGCTCGACCTCGGGCATCGCCGGATCGCGCAGATTACCGGCCCGCGCGGCTGGCTCGCCACCGAGGATCGTCGCCGCGGCTACCGCGCAGCGCTGGCCGCGGCCGGCATCCTCGCGGATCCCGAGCTCGAGGTCGAGGCGGAGCCCGAGATCGAGGACGGCCGAACGGCCGCGGGCCACCTCCTCGACCTGCCCGAGCCGCCCACCGCGATCTTCGCGTTCAACGACAACATCGCGATCGGAACCCTTCAGGCGGCGCGAGCTCGCGGGCTCTGCGTGCCGGAAGAGCTGTCGGTGGTCGGCTTCGACGACGTCGAGCACGCGACGATCGTCACGCCGGCGCTGACGACGGTTCGTCAGCCACTCGCCGAGATGGGCCGGACGGGCGTCAGCCTCCTCAACCGGCTGCTCGAGAAGCAGCGCTTCGAGACACTCCACGTCGAGCTTGCGACGCGGCTGGTCGTCCGCGACTCCACGGCGCCGCCGCGCGCGCTGCAGTAGGCGTTTCAGCGCGCGAGGCGGCGTTATTCACCGTGCGCGGCCTTTCACCGGTGGACAACGCCGGCCGTGGCATCTCCTTGGCGTCGGTCATCCGCGGCGCTTCGGAGCTCATGACCGTTTTCGACGCCGACCGATGCGAGCGAGCCGAACACTGCATCTCCTGCGGAAGGCCGTCGTGGGACGATGTGCCCGACCTTACGGAGTTCCTCTATCTCGCCCTGACACACGATGCTCGGCGGCGGTAGGCATTCCTGTTGGATCGACGGAGCGCCAGGGCGCGCCGCGAAGTTCCAGGCGAAGCTCCCGTTCGGATTCGTCAGCCAGATCCGTGAGGCGTCGACAGCTTGCTGGAGCGACATGCGATGGTCGATCAGATCGACAACGACATTCAGGACCAGGCTTGGGATGAAATCTGCTCCGAACGTGCCCGTTGCGGCAACGGGCTCGCCGTCCTTCATGAGCACGACCGGCGTCATGCTCCCCATCGGCCGCTTGTTTCCCGCCGCGTCGTTCGGTGGGGTAGTGAAGAGCCTCAGGCTGTCGTTCAGCAGGAACCCGTAGCCGGGAACAGTGATCCCGCTCCCAAACGAGCTCGCCATCGTCGTCGTGAAGCTCGCCACGTTCCCGAACGAGTCGATGATCGAGAAATGCGTCGTGTGCCCGGCGTTTCCGTCCGTCTCCTGGGTCGTAGCGGGCGGCGGGAACCCGAACGGGTTTCCCGGTGCGACGACTCCAGGCATGCGTATCGGAAAAGGATTCATCAGCGCGCTTCGATCCGCGAGGTAAGCATCCGAAAGCAGCTGTTCCTCCGGCACTGCGGAAAACGCGGGGTCAGCAACCCATGCGTTTCGGTCCGCGAGCGCGAGCCGCAGAGCTTCGACCATGGCGTGGATCGTGTTTCGACTCCCGAAGCCGTATCCGCCGGCAAGGTCGCCAATCGGGAAACGCCCGTCCTCGAGCAAACCGATCGCCTCGAGGACTACGAGGCCACCTGAGCTCGAGGGCGCTGCCGAGTACACGTCATAGCCGCGGTAGCCGATGTGGCTCGGCGGCCGCACGACGACGTCGTACGCCGCTAGATCGGCGAGCGTCATTCGACCATCGCCTCCCGCGAACGTGCTTCGGAGCTGGGCCTCGACGATCGCTGAGGCGATCTCGCCCCCGTAGAAGACCGACGCGCCCTGAGCCGCGATGAGCCGGAACGTCTTCGCCAGGTCCGGCTGAACGAGGAGATCGCCCTGCTTGATCGGGATGCCGCCGGGGCGGAACAACGCCTTCGTCTCCGGCTGGAACGCCTCCTTCCAGATACCGGCGTTCGTCGATCCCGCCTCGCGCGCCAGGAACGAGCCGACGTGGAAGCCGTTCTCGGCATATCCGATGGCGTCCCGCAGCGTGTCGGCGAGGGACATCGTCCCCCACGCGTCGAGCATCACGTCGACGGCACGCAGCGTGCCGGGCACGCCGACGGAATAGCCGTTTACGCTCCTCACCAGCGGGGTCTGGTTCGCGTACATGTCAGGTGTCGTGGCGGCCGGTGCGCGCTCCCGGGCGTCGATCGCGTAAGTACGACCCTCATTCGCCACGTGGACGACGATGTTCGACGAGCCGCCGATTCCGGCGAGGTGCGGTTGGGTGACGTTGAGAACGAAAAGCGCGGCAGCCGCGGCATCGAACGCGTTCCCTCCCGCGGTCAGGATCCGCTCCGCCGCCTGCGTGGCAAGCGGGTGGTCGGTGGAGACGGCGCCCAGAGCCCTGTATTGAACGATCGTCTCGGTTTCGAGAACGTTCTGGCTTCCGTCTTTGACGTGCGCGCGTATCTGCACGCGCTGTAAGCGGTCGAGCCGGCGGAAGGACAGGGTGGCGACCCCGCCCGGCGCCGGCACATCGAAGTAGTTCTTCGTCTCCACGTCCCCGTCCCCGAGCGGCCAAGCTTTCACCTGCACCTTCTCGAGCAGCTCGGGCACTGCTGAAGCATCGCTCGTGACCGTCAGCGAGATGTCCGTCCCGTCGGGCCCGAGCAATGCAAGGGCGGAGAGTGAATAAGCGCTGTTCGACATTCCTTGCGACGTCCGCGCGCCGGCGGACGCCGGGAACGCGACGAGGGCAACGGTGAGCGCGGCGATGAGCGCGCGAATCGGGATCACGGCGGCGGCCTCCTTCGGTCAGTGGCTCATGCGCCAATAGTCACGGAACGCCCTCATACGCCTCTCACGCGCGGGTCACGTGGATCACCCCCCTCCGGTCGAGACGGCCCTACGGGCGTCGCACACTTCAAGTCGCCCTCGGGCAATATCGTCTCCGTGTACTGGACCGGGCGCGCTTTCTAGGTGACCACGGAGGTACGGCTGGGAGAGCCGCCTCGTTCGCCGTCCGGCATCACGGAGCTCGCGATCAAGGGCTTCAGGACGGCGCGCGACGTCGCCTTCGCGCCCGGCGCGATGTGCGCGCTCGTCGGAGAGGCGAATGCAGGCAAATCGAACCTGCTGGCCGCGATCCGCGCCGTGCTGGATCCGA
>DATFQE010000026.1:0-7586 GCA_035264445.1 Gaiellaceae bacterium
GTGCCGGCCGCAACGCTGCCCATCGAGACCGAGCGGGGCGAACGGTGGATCTCGATCTCGGGCGTCGAGTTCTTCGGCGGCACGGTCTACGCCTTCCGCGACCTGACGGAGGCGCGCCGGCTCGAGGAGCTCAAGGCCGACTTCCTGTCCACGGCGTCGCACGAGCTCCGAACGCCCCTCGCGGCGGTGTACGGCGCCGCCCAGACGCTGCGACGGCATGACTTTGCGCTCGACGAGACCGGCAGGGAACGCTTCATCTCGCTCATCGTCGACGAGTCGGAGCGTCTCGCGCGGATCGTGAACGAGATCCTGCTCGCGAACCAGCTCGAGCTCGGGCGGGTCGACCTGGCGAACGAGCCCTTCGACGCCGTCGAGCTGGCAGAGCGTGTCGCCGAGGCGGCAAGCATCCATGCGCCCCCCGGGATCCACTTCGACGTCGAGCCGGCCGAGCCGGCGGTGTTCGTCGTGGCCGACCGCGATCGCGTCAGGCAGGTGCTGATGAACCTCGTCGAGAACGCGATGAAGTACTCACCCGACGGCGGGCGCGTCGAGCTCGGCGTCGAGTCGGTCGACAGCAATGTGCGCTTCCGCGTCCGCGACGAGGGCCTCGGAATCCCGGCCGACGAGCACGCGCGGATCTTCGACAAGTTCTACCGCCTCGACCCGGGGATGACCCGCGGCGTGGGCGGGACCGGCCTCGGCCTCTACATCTGTAGTGAGCTCGTGGAGCGCATGGGCGGCCGGATCTGGGTCGAGTCACGGGAGAACGTCGGCTCGTCCTTCTTCGTCGAGCTGCCCGCCGGCGACTCGCGGCACCAGCGGCCCCTCGTGCCGGCCGGACGCGAGAACCCAGAGCCGTCGTAGCATCGCGGTCGCCGGCGCTCGCGGCGTGGATTCCACGCCACGGCAGGAGTATCCTCGGTTGTAACGCATCCTTTCATCTCGGCCCGTTCGCGCGAACGGGGCGTTCGAGCGGTCGCGACTGAGAGGTTCGTCCAAGTTCGACGGCAGCCCCGGGGTCACGGAAGGAGAGCGCATGGCTGCTACCGCACTCGCAGTGGGAGGCCAACGCGCGAGACCGCCGCCGAAAGCCCTCTGGAGTATCGGCGTCGCCGGCTGCGGGGCTGCCGCGGTCTCGATCGCACTCTTGGTCGCGAACGACGGCGGGAGCGAACCTCGCGTGCACGCTGCCCTCGTTGGCTGGATCGTTGTCGCCTACGTTCTCTGTGGGCTGATCGCCTGGACGCTTCGGCCGGACAGCCGCTTCGGTCCTCTGATGGCGGCCGCCGGCTTCGCTCCGCTCGTTTCCACTCTCGCCGTTTCGAGCGCGGATCTTCCATACACGGTCGGCGAGGCACTTCGCCTGCTCCCCGTGGTGCTCTTCCTGCACGTGTTTCTCGCATATCCGACGGGTCGTCTCCGCGGCTTGTTGGAGCGCGTGCTCGTGGCAGCCGCCTATCTGGTCGCGATCGGTTTCCGGCTCCCGACGATGCTCCTCGGTGGCTCGGGCTCCGACAACCTGCTCGAGGTCGTCCATCAGCCGGGCTCGGCGGCAGTGGTGCGGTGGGCTCAGGTGATCGGAATCAGCACGGTCGTACTGGCGGCCGTCGGCGTGCTCATCGCTCGCGTGCGGATCGCGGGCCGCCCGCTCCGCCGTCCGCGTGACCTCTTCGCGATGTCTTTCGTACTGGCGCTCGTGCTGCTTGCGGCCGGCGTCGTCATCTCCAACGCCGGCGGGTCGGCAAAAGAGCCGATGAGGGCCGTCACGTTCGCCGTGATCGGGATCCCCCCGCTTGTCTTCTTGGGAGCCCTCCTCCGGTCGCGCCTGGCGCGTTCGGCCGCCGCAGATCTGTTGGTCGAGCTGCGCAGCGACCCCGCTCCGGCGGTCCTCCGCGACGCGCTGGCTCGCGCGCTGCGCGATCCGTCCCTGACGCTCGTGTACTGGCTGCCGGAGTTCGAGAGCTGGGCCGATCTGGAGGGCCGTGCAGTCGAGCTGCCACAGCCGGACGAGGGAAGAGCGACGATCTTGATCGACCGAGCCGGCGTCCATGTGGCGGCGCTCGTCCATGACCCGGCCCTGGACAACGAGCCGGAGTTGCTCGCAGCGGTGAGCGCGGGAGCCGCGATTGCTCTCGAGAACGGGCGGCTGCACGCAGAGCTCAGAGCGCGCCTCGTCGAGCTCAGAGGTTCGCGCGCCCGCGTGATCGAGGCCGGCCAGAGCGAACGGCAGCGCCTGGAGCGCAACCTTCACGACGGCGCCCAACAGCGGCTGATCGCCCTCTCGCTCGATCTCGGCCTGCTCGAGGAACGCTTGAGTCACAACCCCGACGCGACCGGTCGCCTCCGTGAGGCGAGGCACGAGATCGCGCTCTCGCTCGCCGAGCTTCGCGACGTCGCCCGCGGTCTCCACCCGGCTGTCGTCAGCGGACATGGTTTGGCGGTCGCACTGGAATCGCTCGCTGCCCGCGCACCGGTTCACGTCCGGTTGAGGGTCGATCTGGACGCTCGTCTGCACGAAGGGCTCGAGGTTGCGGCGTACTACGTCGTTGCCGAAAGCCTCACAAATGTCGGCAAGCACGCGCAGGCGATGTCCGCCACAGTCGACATCACCCGGGTCAACGGCCAGGTCGTCGTCGAGGTCGTCGACGACGGGATTGGAGGTGCGGACACCGAGCGCGGCTCCGGTCTCCGCGGTCTCGCCGACCGCATCGAGGCCCTCGGCGGCCGGCTGCGGGTCTGGACCCCACGCGGCGGCGGCACCCGAGTCAGGGCAGAAATCCCGTGCGCGTGATGATCGCCGAGGACAGCGTCCTCCTCCGCGAGGGGCTCGCTCGCCTGCTCGGCGACGCCGGCTTCGACGTCGTCGGCCAATGCGGGGACGCGGAGGAGCTCCTCATGAAGGTGCGGAGCTATCCCCCGGACGTCGCGATCGTCGACATCCGGCTACCGCCGACGCACCAGGACGAGGGGCTGAGGGCGGCGCTCCGGATCAGGATGGAGCATCCCTCGGTCGGTGTGCTCGTGCTCTCGCAGTACATCGAGCTCGGGCTGGCGATGAAGCTCCTGTCCGAGTCCGCCGAAGGCGCCGGTTACCTGCTGAAGGACCGGATCGGCGACGTCAAGGAGTTCGTAGCGGCGGTCAGGCGCGTCGCCGATGGCGGCTCGGCGCTCGACCCGATCATCGTGTCGACGCTGCTGGCGAGGCGGCGCAGCGACGACCCCCTCGCCCGCCTCACGCCGCGCGAGCGGGACGTGCTCGAGTTGATGGCAGGGGGCAGCTCCAACCAGGGGATCGCGGACAAGCTCGTCATCTCCCTGCGGGCGGTGGAGAAGTATGTCTCCAGTATCTTCGGGAAACTCGGGCTGCCCTCGACGGGCAGCGAGTCGCGGCGGGTGCTCGCCGTGCTCCTCTACCTGCGTTCCTGACGGCAAGAAAACCGACCCCCGAACGGCAAGTCTCCCGCCTTTCGCTGACCCGTAGCGGGTGAGACGTTCGGTGGGTCCGCACGCCGAGAGGAGAGCGATGAAGACGCGCATCATCCAGGACGACCCGGGCGGTAGGCCCAGGCACGAGCGGTCGGCCGATCCCGCCGAATCCGCAACGCGGCCGAATCTCGCCGCGCGCATGGCGCGCTGGAGTGCGCACCATCGCAAGAAGGCGATCTTCGGCTGGCTCGCGCTCGCGATCGCCCTCTTTGCCGTCAGCATCGTCTCCCCTGCGAAGCAGATCGTCACGGAGACCTCGGGGCCGGGCGAGTCGGGCCGCGCCGACACCATCCTCTACGACGACTTCAAGCAGCCCGCGGGCGAGAGTGTCCTGATCCAGAGCAAAACGCTGACCGCAGACAGTCCGAAGTTCCAGGCGGGCGTCCAGGCGGTCATCACGAGGCTCTCCAAGCTCGGCGAGGTTGCGAAGGTCGAGTCGCCGTTCGACAAGGAGAACGACGGCCTCATCTCCGACGACAAGCACTCCGCCCTCGTCGGCGTCGAGATCCGCGGACCGTCGGACGACGCCGCGGACAAGGTCGACTCGATCGTCGCCGGCGTAGCCCAAACTCAGAAGGCGTACCCCGGGCTTACCATCGGATCCTTCGGCGAGAGCACGAACAAGGCGGTCCAGGCAGCGTTCTTCGACGATCTCAAGAAGGCCGGGCTCTACTCGGTCCCGCTGACGCTGATCATCCTCCTGGTCGCGTTCGGCGCGCTCGTCGCGGCCGGAATCCCGCTCCTGCTCGGCGTGACGGCGGTGCTCGCAACCTTGGGGCTCGTTGCGATCGTCAGCAACCTCCTGCCGATGTCCGATTCCGTCAGCGCGATCGTCCTCCTGATCGGGCTCGCCGTCGGGGTCGACTACACGATGTTCTACTTGAAGCGCGAGCGCGAGGAGCGTGCCGCGGGCCACAGCGAAGAAGCCGCGCTCGAGATCGCCGCCGCCACCTCGGGTCGTTCCGTGCTCGTCTCCGGCTGCACGGTCATCGTCGCCATGGCGGGCATGTTCTTCACCGGCGACGCGGACTTCGCCTCCTTCGGCGTCGCGACGATGACGGTGGTCGCTGTCGCGATGCTCGGCTCGCTGACCGTGCTCCCCGCGCTGCTCTCCAAGCTCGGCGACAACGTCGACCGCGTACGAGTGCCGTTCGTCCACCGGCTGCGCCGCGACGACGGCGAGGGGCGGATCTGGGGGGCGATCATCGATCGCGTGCTCCGGCGCCCGGTCCTGTCGGTCGCCTTGGCGGGTGGGCTGCTCGTGGCGATCGCATTGCCTGCAGTCCAGCTACGCACGGCCCAGCCCAGCATCGACACCTTTCCACAGAACCTGCTGACGACGTACAACCGCCTCAAGGAAGCGTTCCCCGGGACGGACGTTGCCGCGAGCGTGGTTGTGAAAGCTCCGAATGTCGAGGCGCCCGAAGTGGTCGAGGCTATCGGCCAGCTCGAGGCACTCGCACTCGACAGCGGCGTCATGAACCACCCGATCGATGTCGATGTCAACGACGCCAAGACTGTTGCCAACATCTCGATCCCGTTCGCCGGTGACGGCACCGACTCGACCTCGATCAAAGCGCTTTCGATCCTGCGCGACGACATCGTCCCGCGGTATCTCACGCCGCTTGCCGGAGCCGAGGTCGGCGTCACCGGGGCGACCGCGCAGCAGAAGGACTTCAGCAGCCAGATGAAGAGCGTCGCGCCGCTCGTATTCGGCTTCGTGCTGCTGTTCGCGTTTCTCGTGATGCTCGTCTCGTTCCGCTCGCTCGTGATCGCAGCCAAGACGATCGTCCTCAACCTGCTCTCCGTGGGCGCCGCCTACGGGATCCTCGTGATGGTCTTCCAACACGGCTGGGGAAAGGGGCTGCTGGGCTTCGAGTTCACCGGCGGGATCGACCCGTTCCTGCCGATCCTGCTGTTCGTGATCCTGTTCGGGCTGTCGATGGACTACCACGTGTTCGTCCTAAGCCGAATCCGTGAGAGCGTCGACAGGGGCCTGAGCACCGACGAGGCAATCGCCCACGGAATCAAGTCCACCGCCGGCGTCGTCACGAGCGCGGCGATCGTGATGGTCGCCGTCTTCGCCATCTTCGGCACCTTGCAGATGATGATCTTCAAGCAGTTCGGCGTCGGCCTCGCGGCCGCGATCCTGATCGACGCGACCATCATCCGCGCGATCCTCCTGCCGGCGACGATGAAGCTGCTCGGGGACTGGAACTGGTACCTGCCCAGCTGGCTCGAGTGGCTGCCGCACTTCGAGCACGGAGGCTCCGTGGCGGAACCGAAGGTCGAGGCTCCTTCCTTGCCGGTCACGACGGCGTAGGCGCGCGGTTTCGCGGGTGCGGGCAACCGCACCCGCGATACGCCTGGCCGCCCCATTCCGGCCGCGCGGGCGCCCTGCGAGCGTGGGCCGTATGCACGCATCCCCCAACGGAGGCCTCACATGAGCACGACCATCGCCCATCCGACCCCCGCGGAACGCGGTCGGGCCGCCGCGGCGCGCGTCGTCGCCGTGCTGGGGACGGAGACCGGCCTAGCGCGCGTCGCACTCGGCGCCCTGGCCCTGCACACGGTGGACGACGCGTTCCTGCAGCCGAATCCCGGCACCTCCGCGTCCGACCACCTCGCGGGCGGCCTGATCCCGGCCGCGCTCCTGCTCGGGACGGCGTGGGCCTACCCGCGCCTGCGCGCCGGCGTCCGCGCCGCCCTCGCGTTCCTGTTTGCCTTCTTCGGCCTGCTCTTGAGCGTCGAGGGCTTCTACTACGCGAGCAAGGTC
This sequence comes from Gaiellaceae bacterium, assembly GCA_035264445.1. Taxonomy (GTDB): domain Bacteria; phylum Actinomycetota; class Thermoleophilia; order Gaiellales; family Gaiellaceae; genus DATFQE01. Next base: position 6,263 of record DATFQE010000026.1, read on the forward strand.
GGCCCCTCGGGCGACGACTACAGCTCGCTGCTGGCTGCTCCGGCCGCCTTCGTCCTGATCGGCGTCGGCGCCGTTGGCCTGTGGAAGTCCCGGCGGACGGACGACGCGCTCTGGTGGCGGTACCCGCGCCGGCTGCTGGTGACGGGCGGCGCGCTCGTCGTGGTTGCCGTCGTTGCGCTCCCGCTCACCGTCTCGTACGTCGTCACCCACGTCGGGCGCGCGGACGTCGCGACCGCGGATCTCGGCGCTCCCTACGAGAACGTCGAGTTCGAGACGAGCGACGGCCTGACGCTGAAGGGGTGGTACATCGAGTCGAAGAACGGCGCGGCCGTCATCTCCTTCCCCGGCCGCACGTCCTCCCAGAAGCGGGCGAAGATCCTGGCCGACCACGGCTACGGAGTCCTGCTCTTCGACCGGCGCGGCGAGGGCGAGAGCGAGGGCGACCCGAATCTGCTCGGCTGGCAGGGTGAGCGCGACGTCCACGCGGCCGTCAAGTTCCTGCAGAGCCGCCCCGACGTCGATCCCGGCCGGATCGGCGGCATCGGCCTCTCCGTCGGCGGAGAGATGATGATCGAGGCCGCCGCCGAATCGAACGCGCTGAAGGCGATCGTCTCGGAGGGCGGCAGCGGCCGCTCCGTCCGTGACGACCTGGCGAATCCGGGTGGCAGATGGGATGAGACCCTCGGCTCCGCCATCGTCACCGCCGGCACGGCGCTCTCCACGAGCGATACGCCTCCGGCCGACTTGAAGAGCCTCGTCAGGAAGATCGACAACCCGGTGTTCTTCGTCTACGGGGCCAAGGGCCAGCCGGCCGAGAAGCCGGCCAACGACGAGTTCTACAAGGTCAAGCGCGGGCCAAAGGAGATCTGGGAGGTTCCGGGCTCCAGGCACATGGGCGGTATCGAGGCCCAGCCCGCGGCGTACGAAAAGCGCGTCGTCGGCTTCTTCGACCGCTGGCTGCTCAAGCGGAGTCGATAGCCCGCGCCAGCGCCTCGCGACCGCCGTCGAGCACCGGCTCGCCGTGCGAGACGAGGATGAGCTCGATCGGCAGACCCAGTAGCGGGCGCAGCTCTGCGGCGCGCTGCGCCCGCTCCGACAAGATCCGGGTGCGATGCCGCTCGTCCCGCCGCTGCTGCGAGAGAACCAGACCTTCCGCCGCTTCTTCGCGGCCCACTCGATCTCACTGGTCGGCGACCAGGTCGCACTGATCGCGCTACCGCTGACGGCGGTTCTCGTCCTCGACGCCAGCGCCGCCGAGATGGGGCTCCTGACCGCGGCCGGGCTGTTCCCGTACCTCCTGTTCTCGCTCCACGCAGGCGCGTGG
>DATFQE010000027.1:0-9363 GCA_035264445.1 Gaiellaceae bacterium
GGCGGCGGCCCGCGCGGCGAGCGCGCCGGTGCCGCAGCCGACGTCGAGCACGCGCATGCCGGGCACCACGCCGGCGTAGTCGAGCATCGCGTCGCCGAGGGCTGGTCCGTAGCGGCCGATGAAGCGGTCGTAGTCGTCGCCGGGGCCCTGGAACATCGCTCGTGGCGACTCTATTCCCCGTGGGTAGGCTGGACGGGGATGAGCGCGCTCGACGCCTTCAGTCCCTCAACGCGAGCGTGGTTCGAGGGTACGTTCGCGGGACCGACGCCCGCTCAGGAGCTCGGCTGGCCCGCGATCGCGAGCGGCGAGCACACGCTGATCCAGGCGCCGACCGGCTCCGGAAAGACTCTGGCCGCGTTCCTGTACGGCATCGACCGGCTGCACGCGAGCCCGGGGGAGGGCCTGCGGCTCCTCTACGTCTCGCCGCTGAAGGCGCTGAACTACGACGTCGAGCGGAACCTCCGCGGCCCGCTCGCCGGTCTCGGCAGCGAGCTGACGGTCGCGGTCCGGACCGGCGACACGCCGGCGAAGGAGCGCGAGGCGATGCGCCGCAAGCCGCCGGACATCCTGATCACGACGCCGGAGTCGCTCTTCTTGATCCTCACCTCCCGCGCCCGCGAGATGCTCGGGCCCGTCGAGACGGTGATCCTCGACGAGGTCCATGCCGTCGCCGGGACCAAGCGCGGCGCCCATCTCGCGCTCAGCGTCGAGCGGCTCGTCCGGCTCGTCGACAGGGATGTCCAGCGCGTCGCGCTCTCGGCGACGCAGCGCCCGATGGAGGAGATCGGCCGCTTCGTGTCGGGCGGTCGCCCGATCCGGCTCGTCGACGCCGGCCGCGCGAAGGAGCTCGACCTCCAGGTCGTCGTCCCCGTCGAGGGCATGCGCGAGCCGGCGGCGGGCTCCGAGCTGACCGACCTGCTCGGAACCGGGGGAGAGGGCGGGACGCAGTCGATCTGGCCGTCCATCTACCCCGAGCTGCTCGAGCTCGTGCGCGCGCATCGCTCCACGATCGTCTTTGTCAACAACCGCCGGCTCGCCGAACGCCTTGCGCTCCGCCTGAACGAGCTGGCGGAGGAAGAGATCGCGCGCGCCCACCACGGCTCGATCGCGCGCGAGCAGCGGCTCGAGATCGAGGAGCTGCTCAAGCGCGGCGAGATTCCGTGCCTGGTCGCGACGTCGTCGCTCGAGCTCGGGATCGACATGGGCGCCGTCGACCTCGTCGTCCAGGTCGAGTCGCCGAAGTCCGTCGCACGCGGGTTGCAGCGCGTCGGCCGCGCCGGCCACGAGCTCGGCGCGGTCTCCCGCGGGCGCATCTTCCCGAAGTTCCGCGCCGATCTGCTCGAGTCCGCCGTCGTCGCGCGCAAGATGCGCGCCGGCGAGATCGAGGAGACGTCGATCCCGCGCAACCCGCTCGACGTCCTCGCGCAGCAGATCGTCGCGATCGCAGCCGACGACGAGATCTCCGTCGACGAGCTGCACACGCTCGTGCGCCGCGCGTACCCGTTTGCGGAGCTCTCCCGCGTCCAGCTCGAGAACGTGCTCGACATGCTCGCCGGCCGCTACCCCTCGGATGAGTTCGCCGAGCTGCGTCCCCGCATCGTCTGGGATCGCACGGGCGGCGTGATCCGGGGCCGGGAGGGCGCGCGCAAGCTCGCCGTCACCAACGCCGGGACGATCCCGGACCGCGGGCTCTTCGGCGTCCATCTCGTCGACGGCGGCGGGCGCGTGGGCGAGCTCGACGAGGAGATGGTCTACGAGGCCCGCGCGGGACAGACGTTCCTGCTCGGCGCTTCCACCTGGCGGATCGAGGAGATCACCCGCGACCGCGTGCTCGTGTCGCCCGCCCCGGGTGTCCCCGGCGCGGTGCCGTTCTGGAAGGGAGAGGGCGTCGGCCGCCCGTACGAGCTCGGATCCGCGATCGGGCAGGCCTCGCGGGAGCTCGCGGCGCTGCCCGAGGCGAAGGCGATCGAGCGTCTCCGCGAGGACTACCTGCTCGACCAGCGAGCCGCCCTGAACCTCGTCACGTTCCTGCGCGAGCAGGAAGCTGCCACGGGTGCCGTGCCGTCGGACAAGACGATCGTCGTGGAGCGCTTCCGCGACGAGATCGGAGACTGGCGGGTGTGCATCCTCACGCCGTTCGGCGGTCGAGTGCACGCACCGTGGGCGATGGCGATCGCGAAACGGCTCCGCGAGTCGCTCGGGCTGGAGGTGCAGTCGCTCTGGTCGGACGACGGGATCGCGCTCCACCTGCCGGATGCAGACGCGACCCCCGCCCTCGAGGAGATCCTCGTCGACCCGGGCGAGGTGGAGGAGCTCGTCGTCTCGGAGCTCGCCGACACCGCGTTGTTCGGCGCGCGCTTTCGCGAGAACTCGGCCCGGGCGCTGCTGATCCCCCGACGCCGCCCGGGCGAGCGCACGCCTCTCTGGCAGCAGCGGCTGAAGGCCCAGGGGCTGCTCCAGGTCGCCCGGAAGTACGGCTCCTTCCCGATCATCCTCGAGACCTACCGCGAGTGCCTCCAGGACGTCTTCGACCTGCCGGCGCTCAAGCAGCTGCTCGCGGGACTGCGCTCGCGCACGATCGACTACGTGGACGTCGAGACGGCGTCGTCCTCGCCCTTCTCCGCGTCGCTCCTCTTCGACTACGTCGCCACGTATATGTACGAGGACGACACGCCTCCCGCCGAGCGCCGCGCACAGGCGCTGGCGCTCGACCGAGACCTCCTCCGCGAGCTGCTGGGACAGGAGGAGCTTCGCGATCTGCTCGACGCGGACGCCGTCGCCGACGTCGAGCGCTCGCTCGCCGGCGACCCCCGCAACCCGGACGAGCTGCACGACGTGCTCCGGCGCCGCGGCGACCTCCGCGTCGGCGAGTTCGACGAGGCCCAGGCGGCCGTGCTCGAGGCGGAGCGGCGAGCAATCCGCATCCGCGTCGCGGGCGAGGAGCGGCTGATCGCGGCCGAGGACGCCGGCCGCTACCGCGACGCGCTCGGCGCGATGCCTCCGGGCGGCCTCCCCGAGACGTTCCTGGAAGGCGGCGAGAGCTCGCTCCGGGAGCTCGTATTGCGTTACGCGAAGAGCCGCGGGCCGTTCACGACCCCGGACGCGAACGAGCGCTTCGGCCGTGACGTCGAGCCCATCCTGCGCGAGCTCGAGCACGAGGAGCTGCTCGTCCGCGGCGAGCTCCGGCCGGGCGGGACCGAGCGGGAGTGGTGCGACCCCGAGGTCCTGCGGCGACTCCGGCGAGCCTCGCTCGCGGCGCTGCGCCGGGAGGTCGAGCCGGTCGAGCAGGCCACCCTCGGGAGCTTCCTGCCGAGCTGGCACGGGATCGACAGGCGGGCGACGCTGCGCGAGGCGCTCGTGCCGCTGCAGGCGCTGCCGCTGCCGGTCTCGCTGTGGGAGAGCGAGGTCCTGCCGCGCCGCGTCCCCGGCTACACGCCGTCGCAGCTCGACCAGCTCTGCGCGACCGGCGAGGTCGTCTGGCTCGGAGCCGGCCTGGACCGCGTGGCGCTCTACTTCCGCGAGGACGCGCCTGCGCTGGGCCGCATGCCCGGCGCCGAACCGCCCGTGGGCGACGTCGCGGATCGCCTGCGCGAGACCTTGCGGGGAGGCGCCCAGTTCTGGTTCGACCTGCTCGCGGAGAGCGGACTCGACGCCGAGGAGGCGCTTCCCGCGCTGTGGGAGCTCGTGTGGTCCGGCGAGGTGACGAACGACGCCTGGACGCCGCTCCGAGCCGGCCGCCGCTACGGGATCCCGAAGCCCGAGCGCCGGCCACGCCGCTTCTCCCGCCGGCGCGAACCTGGGACGCGTAGCGTTGCGACGCAGGGCCGTTGGTCGCTGACAGATCGCCTCTTCCCGGGCCGGCCGGACGCACGCGCGCTCGCCGAGCTCCTGCTCGAACGGCAAGGCGTCGTGACGCGCGACGGTGTCCGCGCCGAGGGTATCGCCGGCGGCTACGGCGCCGTCTACGGCGAGCTGAAGGCGCTGGAGACGGTGGGCCTCTGCCGCCGCGGCTACTTCGTCGAGGGCCTCGGCGGGGCGCAGTTCGCGCTCGGCGGCGGAGTCGAGCGCCTGCGCGAGCTCCGGCCCGGAGCGGACGAGGAGCTTGAAACTGGGACGCGTAGCGTGCTGGCGGCCGCGGATCCCGCGCAGCCCTACGGCGCGGCGCTGCCGTGGCCGAAGCGGGCCGGTGCTCGTGCGGCCCGGGTTGCGGGTGCGCACGTCGTCCTGCTCGGCGGGCGTCCGGCGCTCTTCGTCGAGCGGGGCGGCAAGTCGATCGTGCCGCTTCGCGATCCCGAGGACGCCTGGCTACGGCCGGCGCTCGAGGCGCTCGTCGAGTACGTGAAGGCCGGTCGCGTGAGGCGGCTGGCGGTCGAGCGCTTCGACGGCGAGCCGGTCACGGACAGTCCGGCGCTGCCGCTCCTCGTCGCAGCCGGCTTCCTCGCCGGACCGCGGCGCGCAGTCCTCCGCCCGTGAGCTAGGCGCGCGCGCTCGTCAACGGTCTCGCGCAGCGAGCGCGCCGAGCACGACGCCGAAGACGGCGTGGCGCCACGTCGCCTGGGTGAACGCGCGCGGGTTGCGGAGCAGAGGTGGGATGCCCGGCTCGCCGCGTGCCGGGTGGTAGCGCTCGACGAACCAGCCCAACGGATACAGGGCGACGTGCTCGGCAAGCGCCATACCAAGCGCGAGCGGCCGCGCAGGGAGCCGGGTTCTACGGCGTACCTCCGCGAAGACCAAGCCGAACGCCGCGCCGTTCGCCGCGTGAACCGCGAAGCCGACCGGTCGCCACGCCGGGCCTCGGGTGACCGCCTTGCCCAGGATCGCGATGTCCGAGTAGTCGCACCGGAGCAGCCGTCGGTCGAGCGGCTCCAGCAGCCCCCAGACCACCGCGGCGGCCGCGCCTGCCGCGCCTGCTCGCGCGAACGCCTTGCGGTTCTCGCGCATCGTCGCACTGAAGGCCATGACGCTCGCTTTCCTTCTGCGGGCGATCTCGAATCCACCGACGACGCCGTAGCGCCTCCCCGGCGCTACGCTCGCCGCATGCCCGAGGGCGATGCGCTGCATCGAGCGGCCCGCCGTCTGCAGCCGCTGGTGGGCCAGCGCGTGCAGGCCGAGTCCCCGCACCCGCGAGCGGCGGTGACCGGCGTCGCGGAGCGGGTCGACGGACTGCGCCTCGAGGCCGTCGAGGCGGTGGGGAAGAACCTGCTGCTGCGGTTCGAGGGCGGTGTGGTGTTGCGGAGCCACCTGCGCATGCGCGGCCGGTGGTTCGTGCGGCCGCGGGGCGCCGCTGTGCTGGGCCGGCCGTGGCTCGTCCTCCGCGGCGACCGGTTGGAGGCCGTGCAGGTGAACGGGCCCGTGCTCGAGCTGCACCAGCGTGCCGTTCGCCGGGTCGGCCCCGACATCCTGGCGCGGCCGCCGGATCTCGACGCGATGGTCGACCGACTCCGGTCGCAGCACCCAGAGCGCGCGATCGGCGACGCCTTGCTCGACCAGCGGCTCGTCGCCGGAATAGGCAACATGTGGAAGGCCGAGGCGCTCTGGCGGGCACGCGTGTCTCCGTGGCGCCCGCTCGCCGACGTGAGCGACGACGATCTCCGCCGGGTCCTCGAGGAGGCCGCACGCTTGCTGCGCGCCTCGGTCGACGGCGTCCGGGAGGGGCGGGCCGTCTATCGCAAGGCCGGCCGGCCGTGTCCGCGCTGCGGCGGCCGCATCCGGTCGCGCGGCCAGGGCGACGGCAACCGGATCGCGTACTGGTGCCCCCGCTGCCAGCCGGGAGGAGACGGCCCGACCGGCGCGTAAGCAGCGGAGTGGCCGTTCGCTCGCCGCCGCTGTACGCCTCCCTGCGCGCGTTCTGCCTGGGCGCGATCGCCTGCCTCGCGCGCGAGGTCGACGGCGGCGCCGAGATCCCGTTCGCCTTCGAGGAGCACGGAGCTCCGGGGCGCCCGGCGCTCTACGAGTACCGTCCGCTCGTCCGCGAGTACGTCGAGGCGCGCGCAGATCGGATCGCCTCGCTGCCCGACGCTCGGTCGGCGCTGGAGGAGCTGCGGCGCGAGCCTGCCGCCGCGATCTTCGCGCGGGCTCATGCGCGGCCGCGGGACGGCGACCCGTTCGTCGTCTCCGTGCTTCTGCCGCTGCTGGAGGCGACCGCCGAGGGCGGCGGCGGCGCCACCTGGGACGACGCGGCGTTCGAGCGGGCGTACGCGGAGCTCGAGGAGTCGATGTTCGGGTCGCGGCGGCTGTACGCGGCCGTGGCGCCCGTGGTCGGGTTGTCGCTCGGCTCGCCGGCGGACCTCGGCGGCGGCGTTCGCGTCCGGCCGGCCGCCGCGGGCGAGCTCGCGGCGCACAGGCCGGATGCGGCCTCGCTCGCGCCGGAGCGATTCGGGCGGGAGCCTGACCGGCTCTGCGTCCTCGAGCTCGAGCAGGAGCTTCAGCCCGACGGCTCGGAGCCGCCCGACGCGCCCGGAGAGCTCGCCGACGCCGTCACGGCGCTGCGGCTGGCGACGGCGGGGCCAATCGCCGCCGGCCCCGTCCTGTTCGAGCGGCTCGACTGGCGCCCATACGGCATCCGTCCGGTGCTTCCCGTCGCAGCGACGGCGCCGCCGGGTGAGCCGGTCCGCCTCGACGCGTACCACGCGGCGCTCGCAGCGGAGCTACGGCGGCGACTCCCGCTCGCCGACGACGACCGCGAGCTCGGCGAGGCGCTCGATCGCTTCGAGCTGGCGCTCTTCCAGGACGAGCCGTTCCGGTCCGAGCAGCTGCGTATCGCGCTGGATGCTCTCCTCGGTGGGGGCGACGGGTTCTTCGCGGCCGCCATGCGGGCCGCGGCGCTGCTCGGCGAGACCGGGCGCGAGCGGGTCGAGCTGCTCGGCGCTCTGCGTTCGCTCGGCGTCGGCGCCGGTCGGGTCGACGTGAGCGCTTTCGACGCCGTCCGCCGCGCTGTGGTCGAGGCCCTCGTGCACGGACAGCGGCGTGCCCTCATAGGAGCGCTCGACGAGGCGTTGCTCGGCGTGCGCCCGCGCCCGGCCGCGGCCCTCGAGCTGCAGGCGGCCGCCCGGTAGCACTTCGTCACAGAGTCGGCACGGACACGTGCGCTTCCCGCGGCTAGCGTCGTGGACATGGACGAGGCACGCAGAGTGATGGATCGACTCGCCCGGATCGAGTCGCTCGAGCGGGACGGCTGCGCCGCGGAGACCCTGCTCGACGAGGTGCGGGCACTCCTCCACGAGGCCGAGGACTGGGTTCGGGCCGAGCCGGGCGGAACCGGACGGGCGGCCGAGGCGCTCGACCGCAGCCGAGCCGCTCTTGCGGCGGGTCCGAGGAGGGAGGAGGTGACCGCGTAGACGCGAAGTCTCGGCCGACAATCCAACGTCCGAGCCGGCGCCGAAAATGTCCCCGTGCGACGCCGTTTCGCGCACACTGGGCCTGTGAAGGACATTGCTAGCATCGCGCGAAGGAAAGAGGGATGGGCCTGATGCGCCTCCTTCCGCGTTCGCAGGAGCGGCCGCAGACCTCGCGGGGGACACAGTTGGCAAGGGTGATCGCGTTCGCGAACCAGAAGGGTGGGGTCGCGAAGACAACATCGACGCTGAATCTGGCTGTCGCGCTCAGGGAGCAGGGGCTCCGCGTGCTCGTCGTCGACCTCGACCCGCAGGGGAACCTGACGATGAGCCAGGGCCTCAACCCCGACTCGATCGAGCGGTCGATGTTCGACGTGCTCGTCCATCGCCTCCCGATCTCGGAGGTGATCCACGAGCGAGAGGTCGACCTCGCTGTGTCCTCGATCGACCTCGCCGGCGCCGAGCTGGCGCTCTCGAGCCAGATCGGACGGGAACGGGCGCTCGAGAAGAGCCTCAACGCGGTCAAGTCGGACTACGACTACGTGCTGATCGACACGCCGCCCTCGCTGGGGCTGCTGACGATCAACGCGCTCGTCGCCTCCGAAGGCGTGATCGTGCCCGTCCAGTGTGAGTACCTCTCGCTGCGCGGGCTCGTCCAGCTCGAGAACACGCTCTCGATGATCCGCGAGAACCTGAATCCCCACGTGAAGATCATGGGGATCCTGCCGACCATGTTCGACGGGCGGACGCTGCACTCGAAAGAGGCAGTCGAGATCCTGACCGAGAACTTCGGGCCGCTCGTCTTCAACACGCGGATTCGCAAGACCGTCCGCTACGCCGAGGCGCCGGTGAAGGGCAGCTCCGTGCTCAAGTACGACCCCAGAGGGCCGGCTGCCGACGCCTATCGCGACCTCGCCAAGGAGGTGCTCAATGGCGCGCAAGCGCGCAAGCATGCGTGAGGGGCCGCTCGCGGAGCTGTTCCGCGCGACCGAGGCCGCTCAGGAGCAGGCCGAGAAGCCGAAGGCGAAGGACAAGGGCGGGCGGCCGCGCCCTGTCGCCGTGCCGGATCCGCTCGAGGAGACGGTCGAGCACGCTCCGCCGTTCATCGTCGAGCCCGACCACGAGCCCGCCGAGGGCGCTCGACGCCTACTCGAGCCTCTGCCCGAGCCTGCGCCGCGCCTGCATCGCGCGCGCCGCGGCGAGGCGCCGACGTACATGGCGGTCATCCGCGTCATCGGCGTCGGCGGCGCCGGGCTGAACGCGCTCAACCGGATGATCGACTCGGGCATCACCGACGTCGACTTCATCGCGGTCAACACCGACATCCAACAGCTGACGCTCAGCGACGCGGAGATCAAGGTGCACATCGGCCGGGAGCTCACCAAGGGCCTCGGCTCGGGCGCCGCCGCGGACATCGGCCGGCGCGCCGCCGAGGAAGCCCACGACCAGCTCAAGCGGATCCTCCGCGGCTCGGACATGGTCTTCGTCACCGCGGGCGAGGGCGGCGGGACGGGCTCCGGCGCCGCGCCGGTCGTCGCGCGCGTCGCACGGGAGCTCGGTGCGCTCACGGTGGGGATCGTCACGCTGCCGTTCCGCTTCGAGGGGACGAAGCGCCGCGGCCAGGCCGAGGCGGGCGTCGACGAGCTGCGCGCCAACTGCGACACCGTGATCACGATCCCGAACGACCGGCTGCTCGAGGTGCTCGACCGGGACACGTCGATGCTGGACGCGTTCCGGGTCGCCGACGACGTCCTCCGTCAGGGCGTCCAGGGCATCACCGACCTGATCACGATGCCGGGCCTGATCAACCTCGACTTCGCCGACGTGCGGACGATCATGAAGGACGCGGGCTCCGCCCTGATGGGCATCGGCTTCTCGGCGGACGGCGACGACCGCGCCCGCGAGGCGGCCGAGCGGGCGCTCCGCTCGCCTCTGATCGACACGGAGGTGACGGGAGCGAGAGGCATCCTGCTCTCGGTTGCGGGCGGCGACGACCTGACGCTGTTCGAGGTCAACGAGGCCGCCGAGG
>DATFQE010000028.1:0-6343 GCA_035264445.1 Gaiellaceae bacterium
TACCTCGCTTACGTGCCTGCCTACCTGCTCTTCGGCTGGGGCGGGAAGTGGGACTCGCTGCCTACCGCCCACGCGACGGCGATCGCGTTCGACCTCGCCGCTCTCGTGCTGCTCGGCCTCGTCGGGCTTCGGTTCGGCGGCTACCGCCTCGGCGTGACGCTCGCGTTCGCGTGGGCGTCGTACCCGTTCACGCAGTACGTGCTCAGCTCGAACACGAACGACGCGATCCCACCCGCCCTGCTGCTCCTGGGATTCCTGTTCCTCGTCTCGGCCTGGGCCCGGGGCGCGTCGGCCGCGCTCGCCGGCTGGACGAAGTTCGGGTCGCTGCTGGTCGTACCGCTCTGGTCGGGCTATCCGCGGGCGCTCGAGGTGCGGTCCGTGGTGCGCTTCGCCGCAGGCTTCGTGGTCGCGTCGGCGGCCGCGTTCTCGATCCTCTTGCTGGAGCCGGATGTTCTGCACGCCGCACGACTCTTCTGGGACCGGACCTTCGGTTGGCAGCTGGGGCGCGACTCGCCGTTCTCGATCTGGGGCTGGGGCCAGTACCACGCCGGCGGGGTTCCGGACCTCGCGCTCGTGCAGAAAGTCGTGATCGGGCTCGTTGGACTCGGCGCGCTCGCGCTGGCGTTCGTTCCGCGCCGCCGGAGCCCGCTCACGGTCGCAGCCCTCACCGCCGCGGTGCTGATCGGCTTCCAGCTGACGCTGACGCACTGGTTCTACCTCTACATCCCGTGGTTCTTCCCGTTCGTCGTCGTGGCGGTGCTCGCGCCGCGGCCCGCGCGGAAGCCTGTCGCCGCGGAGGTCGAGCAGCGTGATCGCCCGAGCCGAGAGCTGGTCGCGGCCGGCTAAGGCCGCCTGGCCGCTCGTGGCGGTGGCCGGCGTCTGCCTCTTCCTAGCCTCGTGGTGGGTCCTCCATCAGGGCTTCTACGCGCGCGACCAGATCGTCGACCTGCCCGTCTACGAGAACTACGGCGAGGCCATGACGCGTGGGGACGTGCCCTACCGGGACTTCGTCGTCGAATACCCGCCCGCCGCGCTGCCGGTCTTCGTGCTGCCCGCGATCGGCGACGGCGACTCCGACACTTACCGGCGCCGCTTCGAGGGGTTGATGGCGGGGTTCGGCGCCGTGCTCGTCGTCTGTGTCGCGCTCGCGCTTGCAGCCCTCGGCGTCGGGCTGGGGCGCCTCGCCGCGGGCGTCGTCTTCGTCGCGGCCGCCCCGCTCCTGCTCGGCTCGGTGGTTCTTTCGCGCTTCGACCTCTGGCCGGCGATGCTCGTGGCGGGGGCGCTCGCGGCTGTTGTCTCCGGCCGGGTGGGCGTGGGCAGCGGCCTGCTCGGGCTCGGCGTCGCGGCCAAGCTGTGGCCGGGAGTGCTCGTCCCGCTCGTCGTCGTGTACGTCTGGAAGACGCGTGGGCGGCGTGAGGCCTTGCTCTGCCTGGCGCTGCTCGCCGGGGTTGCATTCGCCTGCTTCCTCCCGTTCCTCGTGCTCGCGCCCGGCGACGTCCTCGACAGCGTGTGGCGGCAGGCGCGGCGGCCGCTCCAGATCGAGAGCCTCGGGTCTGCGCTGCTCCTTGCCGGCCACCACACCTTCGGCCTCGACCTGACGATGAAGTCGAGCAGCGGCTCACAGAACCTCCAGGGCGGGCTGCCCGACGCGATCGCGGTCGTGCAAGGGCTCGTCCAGGTGGCCGTCCTGATCGCGCTGTGGGTCTCCTTCGCCCGCGGCCCTGCCACGCGCGGACGCCTCGTTCGCTACTCGGCCGCGACGGCGGTCGCGTTCATCGCCCTCGGCAAGGTGCTCTCGCCGCAGTTCCTGATCTGGCTGCTGCCGCTCGTACCGCTCGTCCGGGGCCGCCGCGGGCTCGTCGCCTCGGTTCTGCTCGCTGCCGCGCTCGTGCTCACGCAGCTGTGGTTCCCCTACCGCTATTGGGACCTCGCGCTCACCTTCGACGAGGCGGCCTCCTGGCTCGTGCTGGCGCGGGACGTCGTGTTGATCGCGCTCCTGGTCGTCCTCGTGGAGCCGTCACGCTTTCGGCACAGAGTTGGCGCCAACATTTGACGGTGCCTGGCACCGTCAAGGAACGCTCACGCGCACCGGCTCGCACGAGGTTGCGCGGCCGGTCGCGGGGTCGCACTCGACGAGCGCGCCCTCGATCCTGACGTCGCCGTCCGCCGGCTGGAACCGGATCGGAATCCCGGTGCGCATCCGCGAGATCGCGAGCTCGGCGCGGACGCCGATCACCGAATCGTGCGGGCCGGTCATCCCGGCGTCCGTCAACGCCGCCGTCCCGCCCGGCTGCACGCGTGCGTCGTTCGTCTGCACGTGCGTGTGCGTCCCGATCACGGCGGTCACGCGCCCGTCGAGGTAGCGGGCGATCGCGACCTTCTCGCTTGTCGCCTCGGCGTGGAAGTCGACGAGGATCACCTTCGCGGCGGCCGCCGCTTCCTGGACGAGCTCGTCCACGAGCTCGAACGGCCCCGAGGCGACGTCGAGGAAGAGCCAGCCCATCAGGTTCACGACCGCGACCGGCTCTCCACCGCGGGCGGGGACGACGACGAGGCCACGCCCGGGCGCGTGCCGTGAGAAGTTGGCCGGCCGCACCACCCGCTCCGCGCGCGGAAGCCAGTCGACCAGCTCCCGCCGCCGCCAGGCGTGGTTTCCGAGCGTGATCGCGTCGGCGCCCGCGGCGAGGAGCTTCTCCGCGAGGCGAGGCGTCAGCCCGACGCCGTCCGCGGCGTTCTCGCCGTTGACAACGCACGCGTCGACGTCGAGCTCTTCGCGCAAAGTCTCGAGTCGCTCCTCGACGGCCCGCCGCCCGGGCGAACCGAAGACGTCGGCGATGAAAAGGAGCCTCAGGGCGACAGCGTCGCCGCGGGGCGGACCTCGACGGCCACGTGGTTGCCCGCATCGTTCGTGTAGCGGGCGAGGGCCTGGCGCTCGACGTCGGAGAGGTCGAGCAGCGTTCCCACCTTCGAGCTCGCGGCCGTGACCGTCGAGCCGACGGTCAGCGCCGGATCCGGGCGCAGGTGCGTGAGCGAGACGACGATCGATGCGGCCCCGGACGGCTGGATGTCGATGCGAGCCCCGCGCTTGCGGCCGCTGATGACGAAGTCGGTGATCCCGACGATCGTCCCGTCGACCGGCGCATAGACGTCCGTCCCGGGCGGCGCGCCGACATTCAGGACCGAGGTCGCTGGGCCGTCGGATCCGCCGAGCACGTAGTACGCCAGCCCGGACCCGCCCGTGCCGAGTAGCCGGCGCGCGATCCGGGCCAGCAGGCCGGCGTTCGCCTGGCGGCCGACGGGCGACAGCGCCAGGGCGCCGCCGCTGGAGGCGTGGTAGCCGACGGCGGTGACGCGACTCTGCGCGACCGGCATCTGGATTCGCAGAGAGGTGCGAACCGCGATCACCTGCGGACGAGGCGGCCCGGCGGGAAGTAGCCGCGTCGCGGGGGCCGGGGCAGCAGGAGCGAGCGTGGCCGTCGGGCTGTCCGAGCCGAAGGCGGTCAGGAGCAGCGTGATCAGGAGCGCGGCCGCAGCAAGGAGGAGCGCCGCCATGCGGCGAACGCGCCTAGCCGCGGCACGTGCCTGACGCGAGCGGAGGGGTCTCGCGCGGTGCGCGCCGGGTGGGGGCACGGCCCGGACCGTAACGGGTCGGGGCGGCGGCTGCAGCATCGTCGTTTCGGGCCGAGTTCGTGACATCGAAGCCCGGGATTGTAGAGCCGAATCGTCCCAAAGTTTGTGCGGGTCCAGTGCAAGGGCCCCGTCCTCGGCGAACGACCACTCCCACGGGGGCGGCCTGAGGCCGCGAATCGTGGCGCTACGATCGCCGCGATGCCTCCGGGAAACGGTTCCAACACGATCGTGATCCCGCGCTGGATCCAGCTGGTGGGGCTGCCGATCGCGCTCGTGGCGGCGTGGCTGCTGCTCAGCGCCGTCTCTCACGTCGTCCTGCTCTTCCTCGTCGCCGCGCTCGTCGCAATCCTGCTCGAGCCGCTCGTCCGAGCGCTCCACCGCGTCTGGATCCCTCGCGGGCTCTCGATCGCGATCGTGTACCTGAGCTTTACGGCCGCGGTTGTCGTGGTCGTGGCTGCCCTCGGCGTGGTGGTTGTCGACCGCACGGAAGCGGCCACGAACCGAATCGACGCCTACCTTACGGAGGACATAGGACAGACCGGCGAGACGGAAGCCGAGCGCGACGTCGACCGGTTCCAGGTCTGGCTCGACGACCACGGCCTCGAGCGGATCAAGATCCGGAGGCAGGGCCAGGACCTGGTCGACCGCATCCAGGAGGCCGAGCCCGAGAACTACACGTCCGACGTGGTGGCGTTCATCGAGGGCGCCGCCTTCTCGATCTTCGAGCTGCTCTTCAGCCTCGTCCTGATCCTCGTCGTGTCGATCTACATGCTCCTCGACATGGACCGCCTGGCCCGCGGGATCGACCGCCGCTTCCCGCCGGCACCCGGCTCGCAGCCGCTCCTTCGCCGCGTCGAGACCGCCGTCGCCGGCTACGTCAAGGGACAGGTGCTCGTCTCGCTGATCATCGGTGTCAGCGCCGGCGTCGGCCTCTGGCTGATCGGGACCCTGGGCTGGGCGGACGGCCAGGACGACTACGCGCTGCTCTTCGGCTCCTGGGTCGCCTTCGCCGAGCTGATCCCATACCTAGGGCCCTGGCTCGGTGCGATTCCGCCGCTCGTGTACGCACTCGTCGTCGACCCGTTCTCTGCGGTCTGGGTGGCGCTTCTGTTCCTCGGGATCCACCAGATCGAGGGCCACGTCGTCGTCCCGAAGGTGATGGGCACGGCGCTGCGCCTGCACCCGCTGCTCGTGATCTTCGGGTTGTTGGCAGGGGCGCAGATCTACGGGCTGCCGGGCGTCTTTCTCGCGCTCCCGACGCTCGCGGCCCTCCGCGCCGTCTGGGAGTTCTTCGGCGAGCGCGTGCGCTTCGAGCGGTGGGAGGAAGGTGGGCCGGTCCCGCTCGACGTCGAGCTCGAGATCCCGGAGGCGCCGGTGCCCGTGGGCGATAAGTTGGACGAATGAGCACGTTTCCCGTTACTCGGCTCAGGCGGTTCCGGCGAACCGCGGGGCTGCGCTCGCTCGTCGGGGAGACGCGCCTCTCGCTCGACGACTTCGTGATGCCGTACTTCGTCGCGCCGGAGGCGCAGCCGAACGAGGCGCTGCCCGGCATGGCGCGCTACACGGTCGAGGGCCTCGTCCGCGAGGTCGATGCGGCCGCGAGCCAGGGTGTCGGCGCTGTGATCCTCTTCGGGATCCCTGAGGAGAAAGACGACGAGGGCAGCGGCGCGTGGGACGACGACGGGATCGTCCAGCGTGCGCTCCGCGAGCTGCGGCAGCGGTTCCCTGAGCTCGTGCTGGTGACCGACGTCTGTCTCTGCGAGTACACGTCGCACGGGCACTGCGGTGTCCTGGACGGCGACGAGATCGCCAACGACGAGTCGCTCGAGCTGCTCGCGCGGACAGCCCTGTCCCACGTCGAGGCCGGCGCAGATTGCGTGGCGCCGAGCGACATGATGGACGGGCGCGTCGGGGCGATCCGCGAGGCGCTCGACGACGCCGGCCAGGAGACGACCCCGATCCTCGCCTACTCGGCGAAGTACGCATCGGCCTTCTACGGGCCGTTCCGCGAGGCCGCCGGCTCCGCGCCCTCCTTCGGCGACCGGCGCGGCTACCAGATGGATCCGGCAAACGTGCGCGAGGCCCTCCGCGAGATCGAGTTGGACGTCGCCGAGGGAGCGGACGCGATCATGGTCAAGCCCGCGCTGCCCTACCTCGACGTGATCCGCGCCGCCCGCGAGCTCTACGAGCACCCGCTCGCGGCGTACAACGTCTCGGGAGAATACGCGATGGTCAAGGCGGCGGCGGCGCAGGGCTGGCTCGAGGAGCGGCGGGCCGCGCTCGAATCGCTGATCGCGATCAAGCGCGCCGGGGCCGATTTCGTCATCTCGTACTGGACGAAGGATCTCGCCGGGTGGCTTGGAGAGCCGGCTTCACCATGAAGCCGGCTCTGAAGACTCGAACGGACCTCTACCGCCGCGCACTGGAGGTGATCCCCGGCGGCGTCAACTCGCCCGTGCGGGCGATGCGCGCCGTCGGTCTCGACGAGCCGGTGTTCGTCCGCCGCGGCCAGGGCGCGTATATCGAGGACGAGGCCGGCAACCGCTACCTCGACTGGGTCATGTCGTGGGGACCGCTGATCTTCGGGCACGCCGACCCCGCGACGGTCGACGCCGTCGTCGACGCGGCCCGCGACGGGACCTCGTTCGGCGCTGCGACCGAACGCGAGGTAGAGCTCGCCGAGGAGATCGTGGACGCCGTTCCTTCGGTCGAG
>DATFQE010000029.1:0-8505 GCA_035264445.1 Gaiellaceae bacterium
AGGGTCTTGTTCGCCGTGACGGGCCCGTCGATGAAGCTCCATCTCGGGCCGCCGCGGTTCTGCTCACGCAGCCGTTCGAAGGTGTGCTCGCGATCCCAGAGCCGGAGGATCTCCTGCTCGAGCGCGGGATGGTCGGGCACCCCGGGAAGCGGCTCGAAAACAGGCTCCGTCATGGGTCGATTGTAGAGACGGGAATCCTCCAGCCGACCCGAGCGTTATTGCTATCGACCGGTGGGGAATGATCCCCCGTCAACCTCTGAGAGACGCGAAAGGAAACCGAATGGAGAACGTCACCGAAGCGACCTTCGAGCAGGAGGTTCTGCAGAGCGAGACCCCCGTGCTCGTCGACTTCTGGGCCGAGTGGTGTGGCCCGTGCCACGCCGTTGCCCCGGTGCTCGAGAAGATCGCCACCGAACGCGACGGCGACCTCCGAGTCGTGAAGGTCAACATCGACGAAGAGCAGGGCATCGCCCAGCGGTACGGCATCGCCTCGATCCCGACGATGGTCCTGTTCAAGGATGGACAGCCGGCAGCCGCCGCGATCGGCGCGCAGCCGAAGGGATCACTCGAGCGTCAGCTGGGCCTGGTTGCCGTAGAGGCCTAGGCCGCCTCAACGCCGTCCAGCAAGCGCCAGTTTCCGCGTAGCGCGGCCTCCGCCGCAGCGACGAGACGGTCGACGTCGCCCTCCGCCGCTTCGGCGGCGAGGGCGGCTCGGCTCTCCTTTGCGATGCTAGAAGGGTGGCCGGACTTCTGCTCGTGAACCCGCGGTCCGGCGACGACCGGCCCTCGGCCGAGGACCTGCGCGATGAGGCCGAGCGGCACGGCATCGAGGTCCGCCTGCTCGCCGAGGACGACGACGCGGTCGAGCTCGCCCGCAAAGCCGACGCCGACGCGCTCGGTATGGCCGGCGGCGACGGGTCGCTCGCGCCGGTCGCTGCTGTTGCGATCGAACGGGAGCTGCCGTTCGTGGTGGTGCCGTTCGGCACCCGGAACCACTTCGCGCGCGACGTCGGCCTCGATCGCGACGATCCGGTCCGCGCCCTCGACGCGTTCCTGAAAGCTCGCGAGCGTCACGTCGACGTCGGGCGCGTGAACGGCGACCTGTTCCTGAACAACGTCTCGCTCGGCCTCTACGCCGACCTCGTCCACCGGCGCGAGAGCCACCGCCGTCGCGGCGAGGCGCTCGCCCGCCTGCGAGCGCTCGTATTGCTCGCCCGCGACAGGTCGACGCTCGGGATCACCGTGGACGGACAGCCGGTCGAGACCCACGTGGCCCTGATCGCGAACAACGACTACCAGCTCGACCTGTTTTCGCTGGGCGAGCGTCAGGGCCTGGACGGGGGCCGTCTGCACTTGCACATCGCCCACGGACTGCTCCCGGGCTCGTGGCAGGAACGTGCCGGCGACCGGTTCGTGATCGATTCGATCCGCGGTCGCCTGCACGCCGCGCGGGACGGCGAGCCCGCCGAGCTCGACACACCGCTCGAGTTCACGATCGAGCCGCGCGCGCTACGCGTGCTGCTGCCGCCAGGCAGCTAGGACCTCGGCGATGTGGAAGGCGAACTCTCCTGCGCGCGGAAGCTCGTCCGGACGGAACCACGCCAGCTCCGACACGTCGTCGGCGGCCTCGGGCTCGCCGGCCACGACGCGCGCCGTCCAGTAGAGGTTCAGCGTGGCGTGCGCGTCCTGTGCGTCGCCGTACCGGTCCATCCAGGCTCCGATGAAGCCCTCGGGCTCGACCTCGAGACCGGTTTCCTCGCGCAGCTCGCGCCTGAGCGCGTCGAGCGGGTGCTCCCCCTCGTCGAGGAACCCGCCGGGCAGGTCCCAGTAGCCGCGGAACGGCTCTCCGGCGCGCCGTGCCAGCAGAACGCGGCCGCGGTCGACCACGACCGCGCACGCCGTCGGCTTGGAGCTCGCCCACGCGCGAAACCCGCAGTCCGGGCACTCGCCCCGCTTGCCGCCCTCGACCCGGAGCTCCGCTCGGCAGACGGGACAGAAACTCCATCGACTCAGCTCTGGCACGGCGTGCAACGATAGAGCCGTGACCGATCAGCCCGCCCCGACCGACGAAGAGCACGACCAGGTGCCCGAGCGCCAGCCCGAGGAAGAGGCCAAGCAGGGCGTCGACCCGGACCAGCTCGAGGACGAGGAGGAGTAGTGCCGAGGTTCGATCCCGCGAGCGTCACCGAGCTCAACCGCGTCGGCCTGCTCGCGGAGCTGCCGGGCGAGACGCTGACCAAGCTGGCGAGCCGGATGGAGCGTCAGGACATCGAGCCCGGTCAACCGGTCGTGCTCGAGGGCGAGGAGGGCAACCACTTCTACTGCGTGCTCTCGGGCGTGCTCGCGGTCTCGAACGTGGGTGGGCTCGGCCCGCGCCGCGTCTTGCGTCCCGGCGACTATTTCGGCGAGGTGGCGCTCGCCATGGACGTCCCTCGCACGGCCTCCGTGACCGCGCTGACGGGCGTGACGGTCGCCAGCTGCGACCGCGAGACCTTCGACGAGTTCGTCAAGCCGCTCTTCGTCGACAAGGCGTAAGCCGCCGTGCGCGAGCGCGAGGACGCGTTCGGGCGCATCGTCCTCGACTACCTCGAAGGCCGCCGCGCCCACGAGATCATCGAGCGCAGCGACGGCTACATCGACGTCTCGGGCGGGCCCAAGGCGTACTTCGAGCCCTTTCGCCGGTGGCCGTCCGTCGAGCGGAAGGCGATGCGCCACGTCCGCGGTCGCGTGCTCGACGTGGGCGTCGGGGCGGGCCGCGTGGCCCTCCACCTCCAGGAGCGCGGCCACGAGGTCGTCGGCATCGACGTCTCGCCGCTCGCCGTCGAGGTGGCGCGCCGGCGGGGGGTCGAGGACGCCCGCGTGCTCGCCTTCAAGGACATCGGGCCGAGGCTCGGCGAGTTCGAGACCGTCGTGATGATGGGCAACAACTTCGGCCTCTTCGGGAGCGCGCTCGGGGCTCGGCGGATGCTCCGACGGCTCGACCGGATCACGGGCGACCACGCGCGGATCGTCGCCGGCAGCCGCGACCCCTACGGCACGGACAACCCCGACCATCTCGGCTACCAGGCGGGCAACCGCGAGCAAGGGCGGATGAGCGGCCAGCTGCGTCTGCGGACGCGGCACGGGCTCTATGTCGGGCGCTGGTTCGACTACCTGCTCGTTTCGCCCGACGAGATGAGCTCGCTGGCGCGGTCGGGCGGCTGGCAGGTAGAGCGACGGATCGAGGACGAAGAAGACGACTACTACGTCGGGATACTCCGCAAGGGTTAAAGGCTTCCACCGCCGACGCCGAACCTGTTTACGGGGGTTTCGATGCGTGCCGCAGCCCGCATACCGGTTTACAAGGGCCCGTTCGGGCCCGCGCAGGCCGAGCGGCTGCTCTGGCGCGCCGGCTTCGGTCCGCGCAAGGGCGAGGCCGAGCGGCTCGCGAGGAAGGGCCTCGACGCCGCCGTCCACTCGCTGACGCATCCGCGGAAGGAGCGCCTCGCCGGGCCGAGGCCGCACGACGGCGAGGGCCGCCCGCTCGCTCCGGGAGACGCCTGGGGCCACGACCACGTCTGGTGGCTCGACCGCATGGTTCGCACGAACCGCCCGCTGACCGAGCGGATGACCCTGATCTGGCACGACTGGTTCGCGACCTCGAACAGCGGCGTCGGCTCGCAGACGCTGATGCTGCGGCAGAACCGGCTCCTCCGCCGCTACTCGCTCGACTCGTTCGAGAAGCTGCTCCTGGCGATCACGCGGGACCCCGCGATGCTGCTGTGGCTGAACGGCACAGACAACCGCAAGGGCTCGCCGAACGAGAACTACGCGCGCGAGCTGATGGAGCTCTTCACGCTCGGCGCCGGCCGCGGCTACACCGAGCGCGACGTGCGCGAGCAGGCGCGCGCCCTCACCGGGTTCGACAACGACTGGAAGCGCGGCATCGGCCCGACCAACTTCCGCTTCGAGCGCGAGCGGCATGACGAAGGCGTCAAGCGGGTCTTCGGCAGGCGCGGGCACTTCGACTGGCAGGACTCGTGCCGGCTCTGCCTGAAGAACGGCTCCCACCCGTCGTTCTTCGTCACCAAGCTCTGGGGGTATTTCATCCCGACCCCGCCGCCCGCCCGGACGCGCCTCGCCCTGGAGCGCCTCTACGCCAAGAACCGCCACTCGGTGCGACCCGTCGTCGAGGCGATCCTCCGCCATCCACAGCTCTACAACGGCAGGCGGATGACGAAGCCGCCCGTCGTCTACACCGCCGGGCTCCTCCGCGCGGCCGGCCGCGGAATCGACACGGACGCCTGGGCATGGCTGAACGGCCTCGCCGGCCAACAGCTGTTCTACCCGCCGAACGTCTCCGGCTGGAACGACGAGCGCTGGCTCGACACCGCCACCTACCTCGCGCGCTGGCAGATAGCGGGGCGGATCCTGCGGCCGGTCGTCCTCGACACGCGGAAGGACAAGGCGCCGCTCGACGCCGACAAGCTCGTCGAGCGGGCGCTGGCGTTCTGGGGCAACCCGACGCTATCCCGCGCGACGAGGCGGTCGCTGCATGCCTTCGCGAAGGCGGCCCTGGGGACGGCGAAGTCGAACTGGAAGCGCGAGCAGTACCCCGTCCTGACCGAGAACGCGCTGCGTCACCTGATCGCCGCCTCTCCCGACCTCCAGACGAGCTGATGGCCGACTGCTGCAACGAGTTCTCGCGTTCCTCGGTGATTCGGCGCGCCGCGGCCGAGGCGGGCGCCGGCCTGCCCCCGATCGAGGACGGAATGCCGCTCCCGGCGGGAACCGGCCTCGACAGGCGATCCTTCGTCGCCCGATCGCTCGGCCTCGCGCTCGCCGTCTACGGCGCCGGCGCGCTCCGCCTCCCGTCCTTCGAGGACGGCATCCTCGAAGCCGCGTCGGCCGCGCCGCCGACCTCGCCCGTCCTCGTCTCGATCTTCCTCGACGGCGGCGTCGACACACTGTCGCTGCTTGCTCCCGTCGGCGACCCCGACTACCGCAAGCTGCGTCCGAAGCTCGCGCTGCCCGACTCGAGCCTGCGTGTCGGCGGCGACGACCGCCTGCGCTGGCACCCGTCCACGGCGGCGTTCAAGACGCTGCACGACGAGGGCAAGCTCGCCCTCGTCCCGGCCGTCGGCTACCGGGACGCCGACCAGTCGCATTTCACCTCGCGCCACTACTGGGAGGTCGGCGCCACCAACCCGCGTCTGCGCACCGGTTGGCTCGGCCGCTACCTCGACCGGGTCGGCTCGCCGGACAACCCGCTCCAGGGCCTCTCGCTCGACGGCGAGCTCGCGCCCTCCCTCGCCACGGGCCGGGTCCCGGTAGCAGCGCTCCGCGGCGCGGACGAGTACTCGTTCTGGGCGCCGGGCGTCTGGGGCGAGGTCAACGAGAAGATGCTCGACGCGCTCGGCTCGCTCGGCGCCGCCCGAAAGAGCGGCGACCCCGCCCTCGCGACGGCGGGCGAGGTGGCGTTGCAGTCCGACCGCCTCCGCCGCCAGCTCGCGCCGTTCAAGCACGGCGGCCTGACCAGCCCCGTCGCCTATCCGAAGCACGAGAGCGACTTCCCGGAGCGGCTCGCGGGCCTGGCGTCGATGCTCGGCGCCGGGCTGCCTCTGCGCGTCGTCGCGCTCAACGCCTTCGGGATGTACGACACCCACTCCGATCAGGCGGAACAGCTGAGCGAGGCGCTGAAGGTGACGAGCGAGAGCCTGCTCGCCTTCCAGCGCGACCTCGAGGCCCGCGGGCTCGCCGACCGTGTGCTGACGCTCGTCTGGTCGGAGTTCGGCCGGCGGGCCGAGGAGAACGGCTCCGACGGCACCGACCACGGCGCCGCGGGCACCGCGATGGTGGTCGGCTCCCGCGTCCGCGGGGGGCTCGTGGGAGAGCTGCCGGCCCTGGGAAACGGTCTCGATCGCGACGGCAACCTCCGCGCCACGCTCGACTACCGGAGCGTCTACTGCTCGCTGCTCGAGCAGTGGCTCGCGACCGACGCCGCTGCCGTGATCCCGAACGCGCGCGCCTACGCCCGTGTGGGGCTCGTCCGGTGAGGCACCTCGTCCTCTTCGTCGCCGCGACGGTCGGGGTGGTCGCCGCCATTGGGCTGATCGTCTGGGCGTCCCCGGCCGACGGCGGCCGCGGTCCGGCCCGCGTCCAGGTGACGGCGCTCGAGTTCGAATACCGGCTGTCCCGGCTGCGGGTTCGCGAGGGCAAGGTCCTCGTCGAGCTGGCGAACTTCGGCCAGGACGAGCACGACCTCGCCTTGCGCCGCGTCGGTGGGACACGCGTCTTCTCGCTGCCGAGGACGCTCCCGGGCGAGCGCCATACGCGCGAGCTCCGCCTCGGTCCAGGTCGCTATCGCCTGTGGTGCCGCGTCGGCAACCACGCGCTGCGCGGGATGTACGCGAGCCTCCGGGTCACGAAGACGCGCTGAGCACGGCGTCCGAGAGGCGCGGCCACGCCTCGAGCGCCCACTCGGCGAACTCGCGGTCGCTGAGGGCCACGCAGGCGACGTCCGCCTCGGGATCGACCCAGAGGAAGGTGCCGCTGCCGCCGAAGTGCCCGTAGGTGCGGGGCGAATTCCGCGTGCCCGTCCAGTGTGGGCTCTTCGCGTCGCGGAGCTCGAAGCCGAGGCCCCAGTCGTTCGGGTCGAAGCGGCCGATGCCGGGGATGACGCCGGCGAGGCCGGCGAACTGCACGGTCGTGGCCTCGGCGAGCGTCTCGGGAGCGATCAACGTCGGCCTCAGCAGCTCGGCTGCGAGCTTCAGGGCATCGCCGAGTGAACCGTGGACGTCGGCGCCGGCCGAGCCACGAAGCTCGGCGCCGGCGCCGAGCGGACGGAAGACCGCTTCGCGTAGGTAGTCGGCGAACGGCATCTCCGCTGCCGCCTCGATATGCGCCGCGAGCTGCTCGAAGCCGGTGTTCGAGTAGATGCGGCGCTTCCCGGGCTCGGCGATCGGCGCGTTCCCGTCGAACGGCAGCCCGGACGTGTGGGCCAGCAGGTGGCGGACCGTCGAGCCCGGCGGACCGGCGGGCTCGTCGAGGTCGACGACGCCTTCCTCGGCTGCGACGAGGGTCGCCAGCCCCGTCGCCGGCTTCGTCACGGACGCCCAGCGGAACTCGTGCCGGGCGTCGCCGTGGGTCGCGCGAACGCCCTCCGGGCCTGCCACCCCGGCGGCCACGTGGTCGGCGCCCCACTCGTCTATCTGTCGCAGGGCGTCCAGAGCGGCGCGATACTAGCCGCGTGGAGCGCCGCCGCATCGCCGGCCACGCGCCGATGGAGCCGGTCGTCGGCTACTCGCGTGCGGTCGTCGCCGGGCGGCAGGTGTACGTCTCCGGGACGGCGCCGATCCCGGCCGACGGAAGCGACCCGCCCGAGGGCGCGTACGAGCAGGCGCGCCTCTGTCTCGAGATCGTCCTCGCGGCACTCGAGCGCGCGGGCGCGCGAGCCGAGGACGTGGTGCGCACGCGCATGTACGCGACGGACACGGACACGTTCGACGAGATCGGCCGTGCGCACGGAGAGGTGTTCGGCGAGATCCGGCCCGCGACAGCGTGGATCGGCGTCAGCCACCTCGCCGACCCGCGCTGGCGTGTCGAGATCGAAGCCGACGCCGTTCTGGAAGAGACATGAAGCAGATCTACCCCGCCTCGATCACCGGCAAGGGCTTCGCCGCCGGCGGCAGCGTGCTCGACCACAAGTTCGGGTCGGGCGACCCGTACACGCTCGGAGTCGAGGAGGAGTACATGCTCCTCGACGGCGAGACGTTCGACCTCGTCCAGCACATCGACATCGTGCTCGCGGCCGCCGTCGGGCACGAGCTCGAGACGCGCATCAACCCCGAGCTGATGCAGTCGACGCTCGAGATCGCGACGCCGATCTGCCGGAACGCGGGTGACGTCGACACGTGGCTGCGCAAGCTGCGCTCGTACGTCTGCGAGCTCGCGCACGAGAAGCGCCTGCGCGTCGGCTCGGCCGGGACGCACCCGTTCAGCCTCTTCGAGCGGCAGCGGATCACCGCGCGCGACCGCTACCGCAACCTCGTCGACCAGATGCAGTACGTCGCCCGGCGCGAGCTGATTTTCGGCCTCCACGTCCACATCGCCGTCGACGAGCCCGAGAAGGCGATCCACGTGATGAACGGGCTCGCGCTCGACATCCCCGTCCTGCTCGGGCTCTCCGGAAGCTCGCCGTTCTGGCGCGGCGAACCGACGGGGTTCAACTCGATCCGCCAGATGGTCTTTGCCGCGTTTCCGCGCTCGGGGATGCCGCCGGGCTTCCGGGACTACGCCGAGTACGCCGAGGTCGTCGGCCAGCTCGAGAAGACGGGCTGCATCGCCGACTACACGCACATCTGGTGGGACGTCCGGCCCCATCCCAAGTGGGGCACGGTCGAGGTGCGGATCTGCGATGCGGTCACGCGGGTGGAGGACGCCGTCGCGCTCTCGGCCTACTGCCAGTCGCTCGTGAAGCTCTACTCGGAGCGGTTCGAGCGCGGTGAGGAGATCCCGATCGTCCAC
>DATFQE010000030.1:0-17055 GCA_035264445.1 Gaiellaceae bacterium
GCGGGCACTCCGACTCCTCGGTCGCCCGGCCGTGGTCGTGACGAGGTGCGGCGCCGCAGACCGGAAGCAGCTGCTCCCGCGTCTCGCGGGGCTCGGGCTACCGGTGACGTGCCTCGACGGCGACTCGACCTCGACGTTCGCGTTCCGTTACGAGGGCGACGTGCGTCACTTCGAGGTCGTCGCCGCCGGCGACCCGTGGACCGTCGACGAAGCGCGGCAGCTTCGAAGGGGACCCCTTGCCGACGTCGAGTGGCTCCACGTCGGGCCGGTCCTGAGCAGCGATTTCCCGGGGGAGACGCTCGCCGAGCTCGCCGCGGGCAGGCGCCTCTCCTACGACGGCCACGGTCTCGTTCGACGGCCGGAGCCGGGGCCGCTGCGGATCGACGGCGACTTCGACCGCAGCGTCCTGCAGCACGTCTCGATCCTCAAGCTGGCCGAGGAAGAGGCGATCGCGGCAGCCGGGTCGATCGAGCCGGAGGCGCTGTCGGCCCTCGGCCCGCCCGAAGTGCTCGTCACCTTCGGCTCGGAGGGCGCGCTCGTGGTCGCGAACGGGAAGGCCGAGCACGTCCATGTCCATCCGCTGCTCGACGTCGATCCCACGGGCGCGGGCGACGCCTTCGCGGCCGGGTACCTCGCGGCGCGGTCGGTCGGCGTGGCGCCGCTCGCGGCCGCAAGGCAGGCGACTGCTGTCGTCGGAACGCTCCTCTCCGCCCGCCGGCCGTGAAGCCGGTCCTGGTCGAGACGGCCGAGGCCGTCCTGACGATCGACACGGACGAGGGTGTCGTCGACATCGAGTCCGGAGGCCGGCTCGCGCCGCCCCCGGAGATCGCGGTCTCACTGCCGGGCGTCATCGCCTGCGTCGGCGCGGGCTCGACCGTGGTCGCGCTCCTCGGCAGACGGCCGCCGCTGGCGATCTCGCACGACGCGGGTCGTACGTGGCACGAGTCCGGCGGCGGCCTGCCGCGCGGTCAGGCGATCGCGATCGACGAGGACGATCCCGATTCGATCCTCTTCGCCGCCCGGCATCGCGTCTGGGCTTCCCACGACGGCGGCCGCTTCTGGGAGTCGGTGGCGATCGACCTGCCGGAGATCAAAGCCGTCGGCTTCAGGGAAGCCTGAACTCGCCGCGCGCGACGATCACCGCGCTGCCTCCGACCTCGACCGCCTGCACCGCGTCGGGAGTGCCCTCGACCCGCGCATAGAGCGTCGACGGACGCGCGATCTCGGCGCCCTGCGAGATCTCGATCTCGTCGCCGAACGCGATCCGGCCGTGGCGCGCGAGGTGCAGCGCGAGCGGCCCGGCCGCCGAGCCGGTCGCCGGGTCCTCCGGCACGCCGTCACCGGGCGCGAACATCCGGGTCTTCCAGCGCCGGCCGGAGCCCGCGAAGCAGTTGATCCCGATCACCGCCGGGAGGTCGGCGAGTCGCCTCAGGTCCGGGCGGAGCGCTGCCACCTCGTCCTGGGAGCGAAGCGCAACGTAGACGTGCTGGATCCCGTTGTCGTAGAGCTCGACCGGGAGCTCCGACCGCTCGACGGCCAATGCTGCGAGAAGCTCGTCGGCCGCGTCGTAGCGCTGCACCGTCGGAAGCGGCTGCGTCATGCGGCCGAACGTGATCCGCCCGCCGTCGCGCTCCAGGCGCACCGGAACGACACCCATGCCCGTCTCGAGCCGGATTTCGTCGAGCTGGAGCGGCGTCGCGAGGACGACGGCCGTGCCGAGCGTCGGATGGCCGGCGAAGGGCAGCTCGGTCGTCGGCGTGAAAATGCGCATTCGCGCGTGCCCCTCGCCCTCGGCCGGGAGGACGAACGTCGTCTCCGAGAAGTTGAGCTCCCGCGCGAGCCGCTGCATCAGCGCCGCGTCGGCGTCGCGAGCATCGGTGAAGACGCCGAGCTGGTTGCCCTCGAGCGGCCGCTCGGTGAAGACGTCCGCGACGACGTAGCGCAGCGTCGGCATCAGTCGAGGGTAGCGCCACTCACGTCGGCGTCCGGCCCCGACGTCGAGTGGGCCTATCCTCCGCGCGTGCGGGTCTACCTCGTACGCCATGCAGAAGCCGCCCCCGGCGAGCCCGACGACCTCCGGGCCCTGACGCCGGAAGGCAGGCGGGCGGCACGCGATGTGGGCGAGCGGCTCGCGGCCGAGGGCGTCCGTCCCGACGCGGTCATCTCGAGCCCGCTCCTGCGCGCGCGCGAGACGGCGGGCGAGATCGGCCGCGCGGTCGGCGTCGAGCCGGAGGCCGACGAGCGCCTCGGATTTGGCGCCACGGCCGACGCGCTCCGCGAGCTGGTCGAAGGCCGCGGCGAGACGCTGGTCGCGATCGGCCACCAGCCCGATTGCGGCCGGATCGCGGCCGAGCTCGGCGACGGCGTCGAGCCGCCGTTCCCGCCTGCCGGCATGGTGGTGCTAGAGATCTAGCGAGTGAACCTGGCCGCGCTGGAGCGCGATCAAGTTCCCCATCACCTCGGTGCCCCAGCTGCGCAGCCCGTCGTGCTCGTAGCGGCTGGTGACCCAGGCCCGTGCGCCGATCACCGCGGCCGTCTCGAGGGAGAACTCGCGCTCGACGTACATGTCGTTCTCGTACACCGCGGCGGCGACCGGGATCTCGTTCGCGCGCAGCCGCTCCACGTCGTAGAGCGACGGCCAGTCCTCGAACTCGGCCAAGAGCTCGGCCGCCTGCTTCAGCGGCTGCAGCTCGCGGTACTCGTCGAACTGCCATGGATAGACCATCTCGCCCGTGAGGAAGATCGGCCCGTCGGTATCGAGCGCGAACTCCGGAAACTCGGACCGCAACCGGTGCGCCGACCAGCGCGTCGCCTCGCGCTGGGCGTAGCACGCCTCGTGGAGGAGCGAGTAGATCGGCGACGGGCCGAAAGGCAGCTGCTCGTCAAGCGCGCGCAGGAACTGCGAGCTGACCTCGCCCGCGGCGGTGAACGCGATCTCGAGCAGGTAGTGGAGCTTCTCGAAGCCGTAGCTCATCCCGAGGATCGACCCGGCCTGGAGCAGCCGCAGACGCGACAGCGGCGTGCCGTCGGCGAAGCGGACGTCCTCGGACTCCACGAGCGCCACGAGCCGTCGAACCGTTTCGACGTCCTGCGGATACCGGGCGTAGTAGCGCCGATTCCGGTCGGCGACCCGTTTGTACGTCGCGCGGTAGACGTCGTCCGCCGAGCGGTCCAGCGGCGGCAGCCCGCCCGTGACGTACGCCTCGCGAACGCCTTCCGGCGCGATCGACAGGTACGTCGTCGAGCAGAACCCGCCGTAGCTCTGCCCGAGCAGCGCCCACGGCTCTCCGCGACCGAGCTCCGCGCGCACGAGCTCGGCGTCGCGCACGATCGAATCGGCACGGAAGAGCTTGAGGTAATCCGCCTGCGCCTGAGGAGAGCCGAGTGGGGCGAGCGTCTGCGCGGTCACCGGCGTACTGCGGCCCGTGCCCCGCTGGTCGATGAGGAGCAGGTGATAGTCCTGCGCGGCGCGCTCGATCCACTGCTCGAGGCCCGTGGGGCGCGCCGCCGGCGAGCCCGGCCCGCCCTGCAGGAAGAGGAGGTACGGCAGCTGGGCGTCCTCCTTCCCGGCCGCGCGGGCCTCCCGGACGAAGACCGTGATCGTCTCGCCGTCCGGCCGCGCGTGGTCGAGCGGCACCTCGAGCTCGTGCTCGGCGAGGACGAGCCGCTGGATCCGATGCCACAGCACGAGGCGACTCTACGAGAGTCCGTCGCCGTCGAGCGAGCGCTCGGTCTCGCGGGCCCAGCCTGCGATCCACTCCATCAGACCGATTCCGTACTCGAGGGCGAGGTGAGGGAACCGCTCGCCCGCGTCCTCGATGAAACCCTCCCGCGAGCCCGGCTCCAGCTCACGGAAGCGCTCGAGGATCCACTCGCTCCGCTCCCGCATCTTCCGAACGACGGCGCGGGCGTCGTCGCTCGAGACGGCGTCGCCGAAGAAGAACCGCAGCAGGAGCTCGTCGCGGATCTCGAAGATCCCGAAGTCGTCGCCGGACAGCCACTCCTTCAGCACGCGCTCGCCTTCGCGGGTCAGGTGGTACTCCGTCCGGCGGACGCCCCCGCGGGGCGCGTCCGAGGCGGCGAGGAGGCCGGCCTCGGTGAGCCGCCGCAGCTCCGGGTAGATCTGGCCGTAGCTGGCCCCCCAGAAGAAGCGCGTGGAGACTTCCACGGCCTGCTTGATCTCGTAGCCTGTTTTTGCTCCGAGCTGCAGCATTCCGAGGATGACGCGGGCGGTCGGGGTGAGCGTGATTGACATCGCTAGTAGATATATCGTGACATATCTGGTAGATATACCATCATGACGGCCGTCGCGGTCAGCGATCTGCACAAGGCCTATGGAGACTTCGAGGCCGTCAGGGGAGTCAGCTTCGAGATTCAGGCCGGCGAGGTCTTCGGCTTGCTCGGGCCCAACGGCGCGGGGAAGACGACGACCGTCGAGATCCTCGAGGGCTACCGCAAGCGCGACCGCGGTGACGTATCGGTCCTCGGGACCGATCCCGAGCACGCGCGCCTCGACTGGCGGGAGCGCATCGGGGTCGTCCTCCAGCACGACGAGCTGTACTGGACGTTCACGGTGCGCGAGTGCGTCGAGCTGTTCGCCGGCTACTACGAGCGCCCGCGCGACCCGAGCGAGGTCGTTCGCCTCGTCGGCCTCGAGGAGAAGGCGGGCGCGCGCGTGAAGACGCTGTCGGGCGGCCAGAAGCGCCGCCTCGACCTGGCCGTCGCGCTCGTCGGCGACCCCGAGCTGCTCTTCCTCGACGAGCCGACGACCGGCTTCGACCCGGGCGCGCGCCGCGTTGCCTGGGACACGATCCGCTCGCTGCGCGCCCTCGGGAAGACGATCCTGCTCACGACGCACTACATCGAGGAGGCCCAGCAGCTCGCGGACCGCGTCGCCGTCCTACGCGAGGGCCGGATCGCGGCGCTCGGGACGCCCGGCGAGCTGATCGGCGATGCGCCGGCGACCGAGATCCGCTACCGCCGGAACGGCGAGGTCGTCGTGCTCCAGACCGAGGAGCCGACACGCGTCCTCCACGAGCTGACGGCGGAGGCGCTGGCGGACGGCGTCGAGCTCGAGGGACTCGAGGTCCGCCGCCCAACCCTCGAGGAGGTCTACCTGGCGCTGACCGCGGAGTCGCGGGTCGAATGAGGCTCTTCCTGCACGAGCTGAGGGCGCAGCAGCGACTCTTCTGGCGCAGCCGCGAGCTGGCCTTCTTCACCTTCGCGCTCCCGATCATCCTCTACTTCCTGCTCGGTTCGGTGTACGGCGACGACGAGGTCGACGGCATCGCCGGAGCCGAGTACCTGCTCGCCGGAATGCTGGGGTACGGCGCGGCCTCGACGGCATTCGCGGGTCTCGCGATCATGCTCGTCGTCCGGCGTGAGGCAGGGATTCTCAAACGCTTGCGGGCGACACCGTTGCCGGCGTCGACCTACCTCGGGGCGGTTCTCACGTCGATCACGCTGATCTTCGCGCTCGAGGCCGTGGTCATGATCGCGATCGGACACTTCGGCTTCGATACCCAACTGCCCGACCGCTACGTCTCACTCGCCGTCGCCCTGCTGCTCGGCACGGCCTCTTTCGCCGCCCTGGGGATCGGCCTCTCCGGGCTCGTGCGGAGCTCGGAGGGCGCGTCCGCCGTCGTGAACGCGATTTACCTTCCGGTCTCGTTCATCTCCGGTGCCTTCTTCTCTCCGGAGTCGTTCCCGGCCTTTCTCGAGGCGATCGCGAACGTGCTGCCGCTGACCTATTTCATCGAGCTCGTGCGCGACGTCATGCTCCACGGCAGCCGCATCTGGGACGAGCCGACGGCCGTCGCAGTCGTGGCCGCCTGGGGGGCGGCCGGGCTCGTCGCAGCTCT
The DNA here is from genome assembly GCA_035264445.1 of Gaiellaceae bacterium. Lineage (GTDB taxonomy): Bacteria > Actinomycetota > Thermoleophilia > Gaiellales > Gaiellaceae > DATFQE01. Next base: position 5,862 of record DATFQE010000030.1, read on the forward strand.
CCGCTCGTTCAGATGGGAGCCGCGCGAGCGTTAGCTCTCAGGCGATACTGGGCACTATTGCGAACGTGCAGAGGGACCCGGGCATCGCCTTCGCCACACGCACGTACGAGCCGCCCGGCCTGGAGATCCGGATCAACTTCGGCATGTACGCGGGCCGCGGCGCCACGGCAGCGGAGATCGACGAGCTCGGCAAGGAGCTGCTCGCGCGCGTCCGCGAGGTCTCGATCATCAGCGAGGAGCGGCACGAGATCGCGGACACCTCCGAGGTGCAGCTGCACCAGGTCCGCGTCGAGGTCCCGACCGTGGATCTTCCGGCGGACGACCGCGAGCTCGACGAGCTGCGCGGCCGCCTCGTCGAGGTGTCCGAGCGCTGGGCACGGTCCTGCATCGCCGACCGCCACGTAGACGTCGTCTAACTCTCCTCCACGCGGCGCCGCAGCCGCTCCATCGCGCGCTCGGCCTGGTGGCGCGCGGCCGGCTCCAGCGCCTTGCCCCCGCGGCCGCCGAGCAGCCCGGCAAGGCCCACATCAGCGGTCCACGCCATGTCGGTGCTGCCGCCGTCCTCGGTCAGCTCGAACTCGGTCTCGATCGAAATCCGCGCGCCGAAGCTCTTGCCCCAGGCGACGAGACGCGCGTGCTCGGGCTCACGGCGGTCGGTGACGTGGAGGTCGAGCTTCAGGTTGAGCCCCCGGCCGAACGGCGGTTTCACGACTGCGATCCACTCGTCGTCGCTCTTGAGCTCGACGCGCTGCACGCCGGGCATCAGGTCCGACAGCTCGTACGGGTCGGTGAGCGCCCGGAAGACGCGCTCCCGCGGCGCGCGAAACCGCTTCGTACCCTCGATTCGCACCGCGCTACGGTACCGCCGGAACCATTCTTAACCGGCTCTCAATGTGGCCGTGATAGTGCTTCACCCTCACCAGCAAGCGCCGAAAGGAGGCCCATGACGAAAGCGCGCAAGCTCGAGCTGCGAGCCGTAGTCGTGCTCATCGCCGGCCTGCTGGCACTGGCCACCGTCTGGGCGGGAAGCGCCCTCGGCGGCGGCTCCGGCGGGAGCGATCGCGCTCCGACAGGGCGGAACGCTCCCGCTCAGAAGAGCGATCCTGGCTTCGTCCAGGACGACCGGAACCATGACGGCCGCGACTGCCCGAACAAGGGCAGGGGCGGCTCGGACCCGGCCGCGGCGCTCCTCTAGGCCGTTCGGGCCGGCGGTCACCCGACCGTCGGCCTCGGCCTGCGCAGGCGAAACATCTTGCTGCGCGGCCTTCAGAGCTCACCGTCGATGAGCAGCGTGTTACTCGTCCGCGAGACGTCTCCTGACGCCTCGACGGCGCGGAGCGCGGCCTCGACGGCTGGGCCGACGGGCCTCCGCTCACGCCAGGTCCAGCCGCCGTGGCGAACCGCGTCGCGCAGTCCGGCGCGGACCGCGTCGTCGCGGACACTGCGTCGCGCGAGCCGCGCCGTGACGGCCGCCACGCCCGACGCCGGTCGTCGCAACCACGCCGTCCACGCTTCGTTTCTCGCCTGGATCCGTCGTCTCCCGTCTGAATCGACTCGCCGCGGCGGCTGGTGCTCCGCGACGACGTCGTCGACGTACGCCAGTTGCCAGCGCGCCGCCGCGAGATCGAGCGCGAGGAGCTTCTCCTCGCCGCCGATCCCGAGCCGTGCGTCGAATCCTCCGACCTCCAGGAAGGCCGAGCGGCGCACGACCGCCCCGCAGGCGAGGAAGCCCATCACCGCGGGCCCGGGCAGCCCGTCGCGAGCAAGCGGGCTGGCGGCCATCAGCGCGCACGCAGGGTCAGCGTCCCGCTGCGCACCGACGAGGATCTTCGCCGCGACGAGCGCCAGCCGCGGGTAAGCGTCGAGCACGTCCGCGGCTCGCGCGAGCGCACCCGACTGCCACCACGAGTCGTCGTCCGAGAAGGCGACGTACGGGGTCGACGCCAGGCGCACTCCCTCCGTGCGCGCGCCGGCGCCGAGGTTCCTGCCGAGCTCGAGCACGCGGGCCTCGGGGTGGTTGGAGCGGGCGGCCGCAGCGGTGCGATCGCTCGAGCCGTTGTCGACCACCACCAGCGCAGGCCGTTCGGGGAGCGACGCCAGGCGGCCGAGCGCGTCGAGCAGCTGACACCGCCGATCGCGTGTCGCGACCACCGCCGTGACCCGATCGTCGGTGGACATCTCCGACGGATGTCCGGCCGCGGGCTCCAGGAAACGTCGGATGGACGCTGGTACTACCCGAACGGTTCTGCACTGACCCCGCGACGTACCATTTACCCGAGCCCCCGTAGCTCAGCGGATAGAGCGCCGGTTTCCTAAACCGGGCGCCCAGGTTCGACTCCTGGCGGGGGCACCTCACTCCTTCTTCCGTCCCTTCTCGATCCGTACGACGCGTGCCGGGCGCTTCCGTGATCGGAGAGAGACGTTAGGGTGGGCATCTCGCTGAACGCACACTCGAATTTGCGCAGGAGACAGTCATGCGACGAAGCTGCGGGGGTGGTCAAGCGTGGACGAGCGCGAGCGACGGATCGGTAGGAACGAGGCGCTGTTTCGCCAGGTCAACGAGCGGCTCGAGGAAATGAACACGGGGCTCGAGGAGCTCACCGACGTGATGGCGCTGGTGTGCGAATGCGGGGACCTCGACTGCTCGGAGCAGATCGAGATGTCTCACAGCGAGTACGAGGAGATCCGTTCTGATCCGGCGTTGTTTGCCGTGAAGCCCGGTCATGAGACGGCCGGCGTCGAGGAGGTCGTCCGGAGGGCGGGCAGCTTCGACGTCGTCCGGAAGGCGACGGGTCAGCCGACGCGGTTGGCTGAGGCAACACATCCCCGCAGCTGAACGACACGCACCGCTACCGCCGCCCACGTTGGTTCGCTCTCGTTTACGCCGCCTGGCGGCGGGCAGGCGCAGAGCGTGGAGGCGGAGCGCTGGCTCCAGTTGTTGCTCGAAGCGTGCAACCGAGAGATCGCCCGCCTCCGCGAGGCCGGGATCGATGCCGACCCGCAGTTTCTCGCCGACCTTCAGCAGTACCGCGACCAGCTCGAACGCCGGATCCGCGAGCGCAGCGAGCACGGAAGCCCCCCGAACGAAGCCGGCTAAGACGCGGCGCCGGCGATTTTGTGCGTCAGGTGCGCCGCGAGGCTCTGACGCGCGTCAGTGACCGGACGTCGTCCCCGGAGGCTGGTGCAGCCGCGCGGCGCGGACGTTGTCGAGGATCGTTCGGCGCTTCTCCTCGTTCCAGTTCCGGCTCCACAGCGCCTCCTCGTACAGCGAGATCGCCCCTTCGAAATCCCCCCGCGCCTGGCGACATAACGCCAGGTTCAACAGCACGCCCGGCGAATCGGAGCTCCTGAACTTCGGCTCCTCGTACATGCGCTGCAACAGCTCCTCCGCCTCAGCGAACTGCTGCGCCGCGATCCGCTTGCGCGCCAAGCGGAACGCGTCATCCCAGTACGCCTCATCGGCCGCGTCCCCCTTCGCGGGCGCGACACGGCCCTGCACCGGCTGCCGCAAGCGCGCCTTGCGCATCTCCGCCACGATGTCGCGCCGATTCTCCTCGCTCCAGTTGGGGCTGGCCACCGCCTCTACGTAGAGCGAGATCGCCCGCTCGTAGTCCCCGCGTGCCTGCTGACACAACGCTAGGTTCAGGAGGACGCCCGGCGACTCGGAGCTGCGGAACTTCGGGTCCTCGTAGACCCGCAGCAACAACTCCTCCGCCTCAGCGAACTGCTGCGCCGCGATCCGCCTCCGCGCTAACCGGAACGCGTCGTCCCAATACGCGACATCGGCGGCATCAGGCTTCGCGGGCGCGACACGGCCCGCCACCGGCTGCCGCAGCCGCGCCTTGCGCATCTCTTCGACGATCTCGCCGCGGTTCTCCGGGGTCCAGTTGGGGCTGCTCATCGCCTCGTGGTAGAGCGAGATCGCCCCCCTGTAGTCCCCTCGCGCCTGCCGACACAACGCCAGATTCAGGAGGACACCCGGCGACTCGGAGCTCCTGAAGTTCGGGTCCTCGTACACCCGCTGCAACAACGCCTCCGCCTCCGCGTACCGCTGCGCCGCGATCCGCCTCCGCGCCAAGCGGAAGGCGTCATCCCAATACGCCACATCGGCGGCATCAGCCTTTTCGCGGGCGGTCGCGCTTCGCAGCAGCGACGAGACGGCGCGGTTTCCGACAGTTCGCTGAAGCTCGACGATGTCCGGCGCACCCAGATGCGCCGGTTCCGGGCGCAAGTTGCGGCCGCCCGACGACGTCGCTACTCGGGCAGGCTTGCCCGCCTCCGAGCGACGGCGGGAGGCTACCCGACGCACGTGCGTCGCGTGTCGCAACGGCATTCGTCCATCCTCACCGACACCGCCGGGGCGGGCAACCTCTTGTGGAAGAGAAAGGGCCCCGCCGAAGCGGGGCCCTCGCGCGCACGACTTGCTCTTGCGAACTACTTCTTCGGACCCTTTTCGCCGCCCTTGCCTGGCGTGTCAGCGGGCTTCCCCGGCTCGCCCTTGCCGGGGTTTTCGGCGGGCTTGCCGTGGTCTTTCTTCGACTTGCCCTTCTGCTTGTTCTCGTCGGATTTGCCCTTCTGCTTCTCGTCCGACTTCGTCTTGCACTTGCCGAGCGTGGCCTGCTTCCGCAGGAGCTTCTCGGCCTTCTTCTCGCCCTTGACCTTCTTGGTCTTGGCCTTGACGCAGAGCGTGAAGGTGGCGCCCGAGCACGGGCCGACCGTGTCGCCGTGGCGCAGGTGCGCCTTCAGCGCGTTCTGCGAGACGCGAATCGTCACGAACGGATTCTTCTTGGAGTGCGTGTGGTGACAGATCGTCACCTTCTTCGGGTTGTACTGCTTGGCCGCGCTGGCGGTCCCAGACGGAGACACGGCTGCGCCGACCGAGGTCAGTGCAGCGAACGCCAGAGCACCCACGCCCCCGGCCAGGAGGAAGCGAAGCCCCCGGCGCGTACGTCGCTGTTTCATCGTCGTCGAACCTCCAGTCGTTTGCTGGTTCACAGAGGTAGACCCGATCGACGCGGAAACTTGCGGCGCCAGATGTAAGGACTTTGTTTGTTACTCCTCGTCGAACTTCAGCGCCGCAGAGTTGATGCAGTAGCGCTGCCCCGTCGGCGCCGGTCCGTCCGGGAAGACGTGGCCCAAGTGGCCGCCGCAATTCGCGCACATCACCTCGGTCCGCACCATGCCGTAGCTCGAGTCCGTCTCCTCGTCGATCGACTCGGCGTTCGCCGGCGCGTAGAACGCAGGCCAGCCGCAGCCGGAGTCGTACTTGGTGCCTGACTCGAACACGAGCTCGCCGCAGCCCGCACAGCGGTAGCTGCCCGGCTCGAAGAGGTGGTCGTATTCGCCGGTGAACGGCCGCTCCGTGCCCTTCTCGCGGAGAACGCGGTACTGCTCCGGCGTCAGCTCGGCGCGCCACTGGGAATCGTTCTTCTGGATCTTCGTCATATGACCCTTTTAGCGAACGAGCGCAGGCTTGGGCTTCGGCAGCGGCTCGATCGCCTTCAGCGCCCGGTCGATCTCCTCGTCCGGAAGCTCGAAGTCGTCGAGCTCCCCGGCGAGGTAGGCGTCGTAGGCGCCGAGGTCGAAATGCCCGTGGCCCGAGAGGTTGAACAGGATCGTGCGCTCCCGCCCCTCCTCGTCGGCGGCGGCGGCCGCGGCGATCGTGCCGTGGATCGCGTGCGCCGCCTCGGGGGCGGGGATGATGCCCTCGCTGCGGGCGAACGTAACGGCGCTGGCGAAGACGTCGTTCTGGCTGTACGCCTCGGCGCGTACCAAGCCGTCGACGACGAGCTGCGAGACGAGGGGCGCCATGCCGTGATAGCGAAGGCCGCCGGCGTGGATCCCCGCGGGGACGAAGTCGTGGCCGAGCGTGTGCATCGGGACGAGCGGCGTCAGCTGCGAGGTGTCGCCGAAGTCGTAGGCGAACGGCCCGCGCGTCAGCGTCGGACAGGCCGAAGGCTCGCACGCGAGCACCTCGATCTCCCTGCCGGCGATCTTCTCGCGCAGGAACGGGAAACTGAGGCCGGCAAAGTTGGAGCCGCCGCCCACGCAGCCCACGACGAGGTCGGGGTACGCGCCGGCCTGCTCCATCTGCGCGATCGCCTCCTGGCCGATCACGGTCTGGTGCATCAGGACGTGGTTGAGAACGCTGCCGAGCGAATACGCGGTGTCCTCGCGCGTGGCCGCGTCTTCGACCGCCTCTGAGATCGCAATCCCCAGGCTGCCGGATGAGTCCGGGTGCTCGGCCAGGATCCCGCGGCCCGAGTTCGTGTCCTCGGACGGGCTCGCTACGACCTCGGCGCCCCAGGCCTGCATCATCGAGCGCCTGTACGGCTTCTGCTGGTACGAGACGTTGACCATGTAGACCTTGCACTCGAGCCCGAACAGCTGGCTCGCGAGCGCGACGGCGCTGCCCCACTGGCCGGCGCCGGTCTCCGTGGCGATGCGCTTGCGCCCGTCCTCCTTGACGTAGAAGGCCTGCGCGATCGCCGTGTTTGGCTTGTGGCTGCCGGCCGGGCTGACGCCCTCGTACTTGTAGAAGATCCGCGAGCGCGTTCCGAGCGCCTGCTCGAGCCGGTGCGCCCGGTAGAGCGGTGTCGGGCGCCAGAGACGGTAGACGTCCCGGATCGGCTCCGGGATGTCGACCTCGGCGTCCTGCGAGACCTCCTGGAGAATGACCGCCATCGGGAAGAGCGGCGCGAGGTCGTCCGGGCCGATCGGCTGCCCCGTCCCGGGATGGAGGACCGGCTGAGCCGGATTGGGGAGATCGGCCTGGATGTTGTACCAGCGCCGCGGAATCGCGTCCTCGGGCAGCAGGAACTTCGTCTCGGCCATCGTGTCCCCTCCTTCTAGCTCCCGATCATCACAGTCGGTGCGCCCGAGAACGAGCAGAGCATGCCCGCCATCGGGATCGGCGGCACGCCGTCTGTCGTTCCGCTCGGCCCCGGCATCTGCATCAGCAGCGGCAATCCACCCACGGTGACCGTTTTCGACGCCCAGAGCTGCGGCGGAGCGACGACCGACGTGCACGGCTTCGAGCTCGGCGACGGCGGGACCGCGCAGATGATGGGCGACCCGATCACGTCCGTGAGGCGCAGGGCAGGCGCGCCGCCGATCGTCACCGTCGGCAGCTTCGGGATCACCGTCACCTTGCCCGCGTGGGTGCACTGGATGACCGCGTTCGCGTTCAGCGCCGGAAACGGCATCGGCACGAGTATCGTCGCCGGATGGCCGCCGCACAACCCGACCTGCTCTGGACACGCCCGACGTGGCTGAGCGAAGCGAACGCCTGGATCCGCGAGCACGTCGACGTCACCGGCGAGATCGAGCAGCCGCACGTGCGCTGGTGGTCGACCGCGCTGCGTGTGCCGACCGCGGACGGCGTCGTCTGGTTCAAGGCGTGCCACCCGAGCCACGGCTTCGAGCCCGCCCTCGCGCTCGAGCTCGCGCGGCTGCGGCCCGAGAACGTGATCGAGGTGCTGGCCGCCGATCCCGACCGCGGCTGGATGATCACTGCGGACGCCGGCTCCCGCCTCCGCGAGCTGCTGACGTCCGTGGACGACCTCGTTCGCTGGGAGGAGTTCCTGCCCCGGTACGCCGACGTCCAGCTCGCGGCGGCCGATCGAGCCGAGCGCCTGCTCGAGCTCGGGGTGCCCGACGAGCGGCTCGCGGTCCTCCCGACGCATTTCGAGCGCGTGCTGGCCGACCGCAATGTCCTCGTCGTCGACCGCGAGGACGGCCTCGACGAAGGCCAGCACGCACGCCTGGTCGCGTCCGCGCCCGAGGTGCGGCGGCTGAGCGAGGATCTGGCCGCGTTCGGGATCCCGGAGACGGTGCAGCACGACGATCTCCACGACGGCAACGTGTTCGTACGGAACGGCGAGTACCTCGTGTTCGACTGGGGCGACAGCTGCGTCTCGCATCCCTTCCACTCGCTGGTCGTCACGCTGCGCGCGACCGCGTGGCGGTTCGAGCTCCCGCCCGGCGACGCCCGCCTCGAACGGATGCGCGACGCGTACCTGGAGCCGTTCGCCTCGTTCGGGTCGCGGGCGGAGCTGCTCGACGCGTTCGGGATCGCGTACCGCCTCGGGACGATCGCGCGCTCGCTCTCGTGGTACCGGGCCGTCCTGGCGTTCCCCGAGATCGCGCCGGACGAGAGCGACTCCGTCCCGTACGGGCTGAAGCTGTTCCTCGAGAACGGCCCGATCGGGACGTGGCAGTGATGGAAGTCGTCCTCGTTCGCCACGGCGAGACAGACTGGACGCGGACGCGTCAGCACACGGGTCGGACCGATCTGCCGCTCGACGAGGAGGGTCGCGAGCAGGCTCGGCCTGTCGGCGACGCGCTGCGAGGCCGGACGTTCGGGCTCGTGCTGACGAGTCCGCTGCGGCGCGCGCGAGAGACGGCGGAGCTCGCAGGCTTCCTGGCGGTCGCCCAGGATCGCGACGACCTCGCAGAGTGGGACTACGGCGACTACGAGGGCCGTACGACGAAGGAGATCCGAGCCGAGCGACCCGACTGGTCACTCTGGCACGACGGCGTGCCGGGCGGCGAGACGCCTACGGACGTGGGCCGGCGAACGGACCGCGTGATCGACGAGATCCGCGTCGCCGGCGTCGACACGCTCGTGTTCGGGCACGGCCATCAACTCCGTGTCCTGGCGGCGCGCTGGCTCGGGCTCGAGCCCGCCGACGGGCGGCTGTTCGTGCTCGGAACGGCGACGATCAGCGTCCTCGGGTACGAGCGCGAGACCCCGGCGATCCTGCGCTGGAACGAGCCGCTCGAGCGAGCCGCCGCGGCGTAGGAATGTGAAAGGCTGAGCGCCGTGACGCTCGCCTTCCTGCCCGCGCTCGAGCAGGCGCGGCTCGTGCGCGACGGCGAGGTGTCCTCCCGCGAGCTCGTCGAGCTCTACCTGGAGCGGATCGAACGCGTCGATCCGGAGCTCAAGGCTTACGTGACGGTCGTCGCCGACGAGGCGCTCGCGGCGGCGAAATCGCCGCCGCCCGGCCGGTTCAGCGGCGTCCCGCTGCCGATCAAGGACCTCGTCGAGACCGCGGGGATCCGGACGACCTTCTCGTCCAAGGCGTTCGCGCGCTACGTGCCGGAGCACGACGTCGAGCTCGTGCGGCGGCTGCGCGCCGCGGGCTTCGTCGTGATCGGGAAGACGAACACGCCGGAGTTCGGCATCACCGCGGTGACCGAGTCGGACCTGAACGGGATCTGCCGCAACCCCTGGAACCGCGACCACACTCCGGGCGGCTCCAGCGGCGGCGCGGCTGCGGCGGTGGCCGCCGGCCTGGCGCCGATCGCGCAGGGCTCCGACGGCGGGGGCTCGATCCGCATTCCGGCCTCCTGCTGCGGGATCTTCGGAATCAAGCCGTCGCGGGGACGCTCGTCGCCCGCGCCGCGCGGCGATCCGTACGGGCTGAGCGTCGCCGGCCCGCTCGCACGGACCGTCGCCGATGCGGCCGCGTTCCTCGACGCGATCGCGGGGTCGCTGCCCGGCGACCCGTACCGCGCCCCGCCGCCGGAGCGGCCGTTCGCGGAAGAGGTCGGCGCCGACCCCGGACGGCTGCGGATCGGCCTCGCCCTCGAGCCCCCTCATCCGGTGCCGGTGGACGAGAGCTGTGCGGCGGTCGCCCGCGAGGCAGCGGGGCTGCTGGAGGAGCTCGGGCACTCGGTGGAGCCGTTCTCGCTGCCGCAGAGCGAGGAGGCGTGGCGGCTCTTCGCGGTGGTCTGGGCGACGATCCCTGCCGTCTACCCCGTCGACGACCCGTCGCTGCTGGAGCCGATGAACCGCACGTTCCTCGAACAGGCGCGGCAGGTCTCGAGTGCCGACTACGTGCGCGCGTACACCGGCCTCCAGCTCCAGGGCCGGACGTTTGCGACGGCGTGCGCGGAGTACGACGCCGTGCTCACGCCGACCCTCGCGAAGCCGCCCGTCCCGGTCGGCTGGGTCTTCGAGCCCGAAGATCCCTGGGAGCAGTCCAGGCGCGCGGGGGCCTTCACGCCGTTCACGCCGCCCGTCAACGTCGCCGGCCTGCCGGCCGTCTCGGTGCCCTTCGCGTGGACCGCCGAGAACCTTCCGATCGGCATCCAACTGATCGGGCGGGCGGCGGACGAGGTCACGCTGATCCGGCTCGCGTCGCAGCTCGAGGAGGCGCGGCCGTGGCGCGAGCGGGTACCGCCCGGGGTGGAGTAGTGCTCGTGCTGTCGGAGGAGGAGGTTCGCCGCCTCCTCGACGTCGACGAGCTGATCGACGCGCTTGCGGACGCGTTCGCCGAGGTCAGCGCAGGACGCACGTCCGTGCCGCCTCGCATCGCCGCCGTGGTGCCCGAGCGGGGGTTGCTCGCGGCGATGCCGGGCTACGCGGCGGGCGTCCTCCAGACGAAGCTCGTGTCAGTGTTCCCGGGCACCGAGCCGAGCCACGAGGCGCTGATCGCCCTTTTCGACGCGAAGACCGGGACGCCGCTCGCGCTGATGGACGGTACGTACGTCACGGCGATCCGGACGGCTGCGGCCTCGGCGCTGTCGACGCGTCTGCTCGCGCGCCAGGACGCACGCGTGCTCGCCGTCCTGGGCAGCGGTGTCCAGGCTCGCTCCCACCTCGACGCCGTAACGCGCGTCCGCGAGTTCCACAGCGTCCGGGTGGCCGGGCGGTCACGCGAGCGCGCCGAGGCGCTGGGAATGGACGTGGCCGAGTCCTTCGAGGCCGCGGTTCGCGATGCCGACGTCGTCTGCGCCTGCACCGACGCGTCCTCCCCGGTGCTGCGCCGCTCGTGGCTCGCTTCGGGAACCCACGTCACGTCGGTCGGGGCCTCGCAGCATGGGCCGGAGCTGGACGACGCAACCGTTCGCGCCGGCGTCCTCGCCGTCGAGGCGCGGGTCGCGTTCGAGCCGTACCCGGCGGGCGCGCACGAGCTGCAGGGCCTCGATCCCATGCAGGCGGTCGAGCTCGGCGAGCTCGTCGCGGGCACCCGCCCAGGGCGCAGGTCGGCCGAGGAGATCACCGTCTACAAGTCGATGGGTCACGCGGTCGAGGACGCGGCGGCCGCCCGCCTCGTCTACGAAGCGGCGCTACGCGAAGGAGCGGGCACCGAGGTTGGCCTCTAGGTCCGCGCCTACAGTCTTCCGGCTTCGATGATGCGCTGGAGGAACTGCTGAGTCCGCGGCTCCTTCGGCGCGCTGAAGATCT
>DATFQE010000031.1:0-12537 GCA_035264445.1 Gaiellaceae bacterium
CTCGCGACGTTCGAAGAGCTCAGGTCCGAGCGCTTCGACGACCCGTTCCAGCTCGACAACGTCACATTGCCGGTCGGGGTGCTCGTGATCGCCGGCGTCATCGTCGGCTGGCTCGTGGAGCGCCTCAGAAGTCAGAGCGCGCTCGCCGTCAAGCGTGCCGGCGAGGCGGAGGCGCTGCGCGACGAGCTCGGGCGCCGCGCCGACCTGCTCGACGCCGCGAACACGTGCGCCCGCGCGCTCAGCTCGTCGCTGGACCTCGAGCAGGCGTTCGGCGCCTTCATCCGCGAGCTGCGCGGACTGGTCCCGTTCGACCGCACGGCGATCGTCCTTGCCGACGGCGACTCGGCCCGCGTGATCGCGACGGCCGGCGTGGGAGCGCAGGACGTCTTCGCGCCCGGAACCGAGGGGCAGGTCCGCGGCTCGGTGCTGGGCGAGGTCGTCGGCAGCGGTCGGCCGGTCTACCGGCAGGACATGGTCGACCCGGTGCACCCCGAAGAGAAGCGCTTCGTCGAGCTGGGGCTCCGCTGCCGTGTCGTCGTGCCGCTCCTGTCCGGCGCCGAGACGATCGGGATGCTCTCGCTCGTTCGCCGCGAGCCGGACTCGTTCGACGAGGAGGAGATCGAGCTGCTGGCGCTCCTCGGGCGGTTCCTCGGCGCCACGGTGCAGAACATCCGCGCCTACGAGGCCGAGCGCCACACCGTCGAGGAGCTGCGCCGCCTTTCCGCCCTCCGCGCCGATTTCGTCTCGCTCGTCTCGCACGAACTGCGCAGTCCGATGGCGTCGCTGATCGGGTCCGCGCAGACGCTCCGCGAACGCTGGCGCGAGCTCGCGGCCGATCAGCGCGAGTCGTTCCTCGCCCTGATCGCGCACGAGACGTCGCGGCTCGCGGCGCTCGTCGAGGACGTCCTCGACACCTCGCGCATCGAGGCCGGCACGTTCACGTACACCTTCGGCGACGTCGACATGGGCGGTCTCGTCCGCGCGGCCGCCGCGGCCGCAGAATCGGGGCAGGACGAGGTCGCGGTCCGCGCCGACGTATCCGCGACCCTGCCGACCGTGCGCGGCGACGGCGAGCGGCTGCGCCAGGTGCTCTCCAACCTGATCGACAACGCCGTGAAGTACTCGCCGGAGGGCGGTGAGGTGCGCGTGACGACGCGCGCGCAGAACGGGCGGGTCGAGATCTCGGTCAGCGACCGCGGTCCGGGAATCCCGCCGGAGCAGCACCGCCTGATCTTCGAGAAGTTCGGTCGCGCCAAGCTCGGCGACAAGACGAAGCCCGGAACCGGGCTCGGGCTCTTCATCGCCCGCTCGATCGCCGAGGCGCACGGCGGCGGGATCGCCGTCGACTCCGCGCCGGACCGCGGCGCGACCTTCACGCTGACGCTGCCGCTCGACCCGCCCGCCGGCTAGGCGGGCGCGCGCTCGGGCGTCAGCTGGGCGAGCAGCGCCCGCGCGCGCTCGGCGACGTAGCGCCGGAGGTTCTCGGGCTCGAGCACGACCGCCTGGCCGCGTGCGGCGAGGATCTCGGACGCGAGCCACTCCTCGCTCCCGACGGGGAGGTCGGCGAGCGCGGCGCCGTCGACGAGCGGGCGCGCGCCGCGCTCGATCCGCCAGCGCGCGATCTCGGCGCCGTACCAGACCCGCGCGATCGCGGCGCCGCGCAGCCGCTCCGGCTGCGAGCCCGGCCGCGGCTCGAACGTCTCGTCGGTCAGCGTGGCGCTCCGCATCCGATCGAGCCGGAAGCTCCGCTGGGCGCTCCGCGTGCGGTCGAACGCGTGGACGTACCAGTGGGGCAGCTCGCGCTCGATGTGGAACGGCTCGATCACGCGCTCGGTCGGGGAGTCCTCGCCCTCCTTCTGGTACTCGATCTCGACCAGCCGGTGAGCGTTGATGCCCTCGTTGAGGATTGCGACGAGCTCCTCGGCCGAGTCGGAGCTGTCCGCCGTCCCGCCGAGGTCGAACTGCCCGAACGTCTCCTCGAGCTTGGCCCGCACGTTGTCGAGCGGGCTCCGCGTGTCGGCCGCGATCATCGGGCCGACGAAGTCGAGGGCCAGGCGGATCGCGCGCGCCTCGAGCGGCGTCAGCCTCGGCGGCGCACGGAACGTGTCGCCGAAGAGCTCCTTGAGCACGAAGACGGTGTCGCCGCGGAGCTCCGCGTAGATCGCGTAGCAGCCGCCGCCGAAGTTGACGAGGTTGAGCAGCGAGAGGTGCTCCTCGAGTGCCTCGTGCGGGATGTGGAAGCGCTCCACGAGCTCGGACGCCGGGATCTCGGCCTCCGTCCTGTCGCCGCAGCGGTCGAGCAGGTAAGCAAGCAGCGCCTGGAGGACGCCGAACCGCTCGGGCGCGACCGGGCCGGCCAGACGCTCCGGATGCTGGGGCTCGTCGCTTGGAAGCTCGTCCGCGATCGCCGGCGGACGACCGGTGTGCGTCTTCGCGACGCGCTTCAGCCCACGCTCGACCTCGGTTCGCAGCTTCGGCGGCTCGAGCGGAGCCGCCCGACCCTCCTGGCGCAGGATCCACGAGGCGAGCAGGGGCAGGCTGGCGTACTCGGTGACGAAGACGCCGTCCTCGAGCCGCCCTGCGGTGCCGTACACGCGCTCCACCCACCAGGCCGTGTCCCCCGCGACTTCGATCCGGGCCTCGCCGACGAGATCGCCGACCTGCCAGTTCGCCCGGCCGCGGTAGTCGTCGATGTCGAAGTCCTCGGGCACGCGGAAGTCGCGCTCGCGCCTGGTCGCCAGCCGGATGTCGCTGCGCACGCGGGAGACGCGGAACTTCTTGCGCCGCCCGTCGTCGAGGTCCGCGCCGATCACGTACCAGGAGCCGTTCTCGGGCAGCAGGGCGTAGGGGTTAAGCGTCCGCTCACGCTGCTCGTCGCGGTTGATCGACCAGTACTCGAACCGGACCGTCCGCTGCTTCGAGATCGCGGACTCGAGCTTCGCGAGCCGGCCCGGCATCTCGGGCGAGTAATCGGGATCGCGGACGTCGACGCGCTCGGCGGTCTCCGTCGGCGGCGGGTCGAAGCCGGGCCGTCCGAGCGCGAGGTTCTGAAGGGCGAGCCGCAGCGGCTCGGCGTAGGCGAACTGACCTTCGAGCAGGTAGAGGCTCGTCTGCAGCGCTGCGAGCTCGTCGTCCGTCAGCTCAAGCTGCGGGAGGAAGTAGCGCTCGGAGCGGAGGGTGTACAGCTCCTCGCCGGTGAATTCGTCGCGCTGGGAGTCGAGCGGGACGCCGAGGCCGATCAGCTCTGCGCGGTCGGCGTAGAAGCGTCGCGCGAACGCCTCGTCAGACATCTCCGAGTAGCCCTCGACGTTCTGCTTCACGTCGCGGGCGGTGATCGGCCGCCGCTCGGCCATGAGGAAGGCGACGAGCGAGAGCTGCCGGATCAGCTTGTCGGTGTCGTGCGACATGCGAGCCTATTGTGTCCCATCGGCATCGGCCGCCGTCAACCGGGTCGCCGCGCGAGGTGTAAGCGTGGGGGGAAGTGGAAAGAAGGCCCTGCGAGACAACGCGCGCGTTCTCTCGGTAGGCAACCTGGCGCCGGAGTTTGTAACAGCGAACTCCGAGCGGTAGGATAGGCCGCACCGCCTCCCCCCGGTGGCGATTAATGGCTATTTAACTACAATTTGCGGGCTCTTAACGACTCGGACGGGATACTGGATATGGACGAGAAGACCCTCGAAATTCAGAGCTGCATGTATCAGTACTCGCGAGCCATTTACAGGTCGATTAAGGACCTCGTCGATCCGTACGTCGACGAGGAGACGCAACTCGAGTACCGCCGCGAGGTGCTTGCCGCGTGCGAGAGCACGATGGAACGACTCGCCCGCGACCCGCAGTATTTCGCGAAGCCTGACCGCGCTCTCTTCCAGGACATCCGCCGCTATTTCCCGATCACGGCGCAGGCTCAGGTGGCGTGGGCAGTGAGCGAGGGCGTCGGCGCGGCCGTCACGTTCATCGAGGAGCAGATCGAGGCCGGCGCGTTCGACGGCGGGGTTCCGCGCTGCCGCGCGACCACGCGCAAGGGCAAGCCGTGCCAGCGCACGCCGCTGCCCGAACGCGACTACTGCCCGTCACACCAGCATCTCGAGCGTTCGAAGGTCGCCGCGTAACTAGCGCGTCATTTACCGCGTGATTTCGCGCGCGTAGGCGTTCGCGAAGCCGGCGTCGCGCGCATCGGCGACGGCATTCTGCGCCGCTTCGAGGCTCGGGTAGACGCCCGCGAAGACGACGAAGAAGCCGGGGTGGAGGCTGGCGTAGTCGTCCGAGTCGAGCACGCCGACTTCGTCGAGCCCGCCCCGGATCCCGCGCCGGGCGGTCTGCAGCGCGAGGTCGCGGCCGCCTGAGGCAGGGAGGGAGGAGAGAACGACCGTGAACGCGTCCTCGTCGGCAGGCCACTCGACCGGGTTGCCCGGCCCGGCGCCGTCGGGCGGTGCCGTGGTCGTGGCCCCGGTCGGCACGCTGGCCACGGGCGCCGTCTCGGTCGTCTTGGTCTCGGCTTCGGTGGTCGTGGCGTCCGGAGGCGCGATCGCGACGAGCGTGCGGCCGGGCGCGGCCTCGTCCTCCTCGCGGCCCGCATAGACGGCTGCGGCGGTCGCGAGCGCGGCCACGACGAGCAAGGCGAGCACGACCGGAAGCCAGTCGCCGGGATACCAGCGCAGGCGCCGGCGCCAAGCGCGACCGATGCCGGCGACGACGCCGCCGCCCGACGGCAGGCGGGCGCCGCATTCCAGGCAATACTCCTGGCCGGGCTCGGTCGACGCGCCGCAGGTGGGACAGTCGGGCACGGCGGCTAGGCCTCCGCAGGCCCGGTGTCCGTCTCGACCACGTGGCCGCAGTTGGCGCAGAAGCGCGCGTCCGCGGGGATGGCGGCTCCGCAGCCCGAGCAGCTGACGACCGGGGTGGCGCCTGTCGGGCGACCGCAGTTGGCGCAGAAGTGGGTCCCCCACTGAATCGGGGCTCCGCAGCTGCATCGCGGCGCCGTGCGAGGGCTCCGCAGCTCGGCGACGGCCTTCAGGAGCCCGTCGACCTCACTGAGCCGGTCCTCGATCGCGATCACTTCGAGGCAGCGCTCCTGGACGAGGTCCTCGCGGAACCGATCGCGCCGGTACATCTCGAGCATCAGGCCGCCGAGGTCGCGGATCCGCTCCTCGCGCGTGCGGAGCAGAGCACGGCGCTCGCGGCGGAGTGCCCCCGGGTGCGGCCGGGGATCACTGTCGCGGGGGGCGGCGACGGCGCCGTCTCCCTCGCGCGGGCCTAGCAGGCGTCCGAGCAGGCGAGCCATCGGCGCCGCGAGTGTAGCGGCACGCTAGGTGTCGCTCTGCGTCTCGCGTGCCGCGGTGCGACCCCAGCCGGCGAGGAACACGACGAGCAGCACCAAACCGACCGCTGCCGGGACGAACCCGAACGGCGGCACGAAGAACCCGAGGACGAGGCCGATGATTATGAGCGCAATGAATGCGGCGACCATGGGCCGGTCGTTCCCGGCCGGCTGCGGCCGAAACTAGCGGTCGATGACGACGAGCCTCTCCTCGGTGAGCTCGCGGATCGTGTAGGCCGGGCCCTCGCGGGTGTTGCCCGAGTCCTTGACGCCGCCGTACGGCATCTGGTCGGCGCGGAAGGTGGGCGCCTCGTTGACCGTGACGCCGCCGAACTCGAGCTCTTCGGCGGCCCGCAGAGCGATGTCCAGCCGGCTCGTGAAGATTCCCGCCTGGAGGCCGAACTGCGTCCCGTTCGCGAGCTCGATCGCTTCCTCGAGGTCGTCGTACGCGTTCACCGTGCAGACGGGACCGAAGACCTCCTCGCACGAGACCTTGAGGTCGCGAGCGGCGTCCGAGATCACGGTCGGGCGGATCAGCTCGCCGTCGAGCTCGCCTCCGGTGAGGATCCGGGCGCCGCGGTTGCGCGCGTCGGCGATCCACTCCAGAATCCGTTCGCGCGCGTCGGCGTCGATCACGGGGCCGACGTCGGTCTCCTCGTCGGCGGGGTCGCCGACGTTCAGCGCCTCGACCCTGGGCACGAACGCGTCGACGAAGGCCTCGTACACGGGCCGGGCGACATAGATCCGCTGCACGGAGATGCAGCTCTGGCCGGCGAACGAGAAGGCATTCGCCGCCAGCTTTGCGGCCGTGTCATCGACCTCCGCGTCCGCCTCGACTATGACGGGCGTCGCGTTGCCGAGCTCGAGCGTGACGCGTTTCTTCGGCGCCCGCTCGCGGATGCTCCAGCCGACCGGCACGGAACCGGTGAACGAAATCACCTTCACGCGGTCGTCGCCGACCATGACATCGCCGATCTCCGAGCTCGGCCCGACCAGCACGTTGAGCCAGCCGGGTGGGAGGCCGGCTTCCTCCTCGAGCTCGGCCAGCAGCAGAGCCGATAGCGGCGTCTGCGTCGCAGGCTTCAGGACGACGGCGCAGCCCGCGGCGAGCGCCGGCGCGATCTTGTGAGCAACGAGGTTGAGCGGGAAGTTGAACGGGCTGATCGCTCCGACCACGCCGACCGGCCGGCGCAGGGTGAAGGCGAGCTTTCCCTCACCGGCCTGCGAGGCGTCCATCGGCACCATCTCGCCGGCCAGCTTGCGCGCCTCGACGGCCGCGAACGTGTAGGTCGACATCGCGCGCTGCGCCTCGACGCGCGCGGCCTTCATCGGCTTGCCGGCCTCGTCCGAGATCGTGCGCGCGACCTCGTCGTGACGGCGCCCGAGGAAGCCGGCCACCTTGACGAGGATCTCCGCGCGCTTGTGCGCGGGAAGCGGCTCCGCCATCGCGCTCTCCGCTGCGTCGATCGCCCGACGGGCGTCGTCCGCGCCGGCCTTCGCGACGCGGCCGACGACGTCACCGGAGTAGGGCGAGCGCACCTCGATCCAGTCGCCCGTCTCGACCCATTCGCCGTCGATGAAGAGCCGGCGCTCGGTTGCCGTCGCGGCCATCGTGCAAGTCTATGTCCGTGCCTGCGCGGACGGTTGCACGGATCTCGGTCACCCCGGTCAGGGGTTTCGCGTTGATCCATCCGGACGAGGTCGAGCTGACGCTGGACGGCGTCGTCGGCGACCGGCGGTTCCTGCTCGTCGACGCCGACGGAAAGCGGCTACGGAGCTCGTTGACGGCCTGGCCGATCGTCGTCTCGGGCGAGTACGACGCCGCGGCGGAGCGGCTTCGGCTCCGTTTCCCCGACGGTGCCGACGTCGAGGAGAGCGCGCTCGGGGCCGGGCCCGTCCGCACCTGGGATCTCCATGGCGGAGACGTCGCTCGTGGCCAGATCGTCGAGGGCGATTGGAACGAACGCCTCTCGGCCCTCGCGGGCCACGACGTGCGGCTCGTGCGTCCAGAGACGACGCACGGCCTGCGCGACGCGCCGGTCACTGTCGTCTCCCGGGCGTCGGTCGAACGGCTCGAGCGTCAGGCCGGCGGCCCGGTCGACGCCCGCCGCTTCCGCATGCTCTTCGATCTCGAGGGGTGCACCGAGCACGAGGAGGACACCTGGGACGGCCGCCGCGTGCGCTTCGGTGACGCGGTGCTGCGCGTCGGTGGGCCGGTGCCGCGGTGTGCGGCGACGGCGCGCGACCCGGATTCGGGGCACCGCGACCTCGACACGCTGCGGCTGATCAAGGACTACCGCGGCGTGCGCGACCGGGTCGCGATCGACTTCGGCGTCTACGCGACCGTCGAGGAGCCTGGCCGCGTACGGGTGGGCGATCCGGTCGAGCCGCTGTAACGTTGACGCCGTGGCCTCCCAGGCGCTGATCGTCGACGCCGTCCGCAGCCCGATCGGGCGAAAGAACGGCGCGCTGTCGAAGCTCCGCGGCGACGAGCTGGTGGGTCAGGTGATGAACGGGCTCGTGGAGCGCGTCGGTCTCGATCCCGGCGAGGTCGAGGACGTCCAGATGGGCTGCGTCACGCAGATTGGCGAGCAGGGCTGGAACATCGCCCGGATGGCCGCGCTCGTCGCCGGCTGGCCCGACACCGTGTGCGGAACCACGATCGACCGCCAGTGCGGCTCGTCGATGCAGGCGAACTTCAACGCGGCGGCCGCGGTGTGGTCCGGGCAGCTCGACGTCGTGGTCTCGGCGGGCGTCGAGACGATGTCCCGCGTCCCGATGGGCTCGAACGGCGGCGACCTCTCGGACCGGCTGCTGGAGCGCTACGAGATCGTCCCACAGGGGATCTCCGCGGAGGTCATCGCGGAGGAGTGGGGCTTCTCGCGCGAGGAGCTCGACGCCTACTCGCTCGAGTCGCACCGGCGCGCGATTGCCGCGATCGACGAGGGGCGCTTCGAGCGGGAGATCGTGCCCGTCGAGGTGTCGAATCCCCACGTGGGCGCGTTGGTCGGCGTGGACGAGACACCGCGTCGGGACTCGTCGGCGGAGGCGCTCGCTGCCCTCGCGCCGGCGTTCATCCCGGACGGTCGCGTGACGGCGGGGAGCTCGAGCCAGATCTGCGACGGCGCGGCGGCGGTGATGATTGCGAGCGACTCGGCCTGCGACCGGCTCAGCTTGCAGCCGCGCGCGCGCTTCGTCTCGTTCGGGCTCGCAGGCGTCGACCCGCGCCGGATGCTGCACGGAAACCCGGCCGCGTGCGCGAAGGCGCTCGCGCGTGCAGGCTTGACGTGGGACGACATCGGCGTGATCGAGGTCAACGAGGCGTTTGCGTGCGTCCCGCTGCAGTTCGCGCGTGACGCGGGCCTCGAGGATCGGTGGGACGACATCAACCCGAACGGCGGCGGGATCTCGCTCGGCCATCCGCTCGGGGCGACCGGCGCGCGCATCACCGCCACGTTGCTCGGCGAGCTCGAGCGGCGCGGCGAGCGCTACGGCATCGGCTGCATGTGCATCGGCTTCGGCCAGGCGATCGCCGGCGTGGTCGAGCGCCTCTGAGCACGCGACTATTTCGGCACGAAGTCGTCACGGTCCCGTGCAGCCGGGCCGTCTAGCGTTCCTTTCAGGGAACCTGGGGTACCCCCGGGGAGCGCCTGCCCGCGGTTCGTACGATCGGGGCATGGCCGGAAGCGGTAGTGATCGGTCCGCCTGGTTGCTTGTTCGCGGGCGCGGGGAGCGGCGGCTCGCGCCCGACGTGGCTGCCGGTGAGATCCGCGCGCATTCGTCGTCTCGCCGGCCGTCGATCCAGCTCGGCGACCGGGCGGTGCTCTACGCGGCCGGCTGGCAGGTGGTGTTCGCACTGGCCGACGTCGTCTCGGAGCCGGAGAACGTGCCGGGCCGCACTCGCTGGGCCTGGCGGTTTGCGCTCCGGCCGACCTTCGCTCTCAGCGACCTGCGCGAGGCGCCCCCGGTCGAGGCGGCCGGGGTCTTCCCGCGCAGCCTCGGTCGCCACTCGTACATCCGCCTGACGGACGAGCAGTTCGAGCTCGCGCGCGCGGCTCTCGCGGAAGCCGGGGAGTAGACGGGTGCGCGATGACGTCAAGGAGCTGATCGAGGACGGCTACGACGCGATGGCAGACCGCTTCGCCGAGTGGCAGAAGCGCATCGAGGGATCGACGCGGATCGAGCGCGTCGAGGATCTCCTCCAACGGCTGCCCAGCTACGCCGACGTGCTCGAGCTCGGCGTCGGCGCCGGCGTGCGCTCGACGCGGCTCCTCGCAGACCGTGGTCGTCTCGTCGGCGTCGACCTCTCCGCCGAGCAGCTGCGTCGAGCTCGTAGGCGCAGCCCCAACGCGACCTTCATCCACGGCGACTTCACGGAGCTCGAGCTCGAGCCCGGGTCGTTCGACGCCGTCGTCGCGGCGTACGTCCTCAACCACGTGCCGCGGGAGGAGCTCGGCCCGCTCGCAAGGCAGATCGGGCGCTGGCTTCGCCGCGGCGGCTACTTCCTCGCCACGTTCGGGACGACCGACGTCGAGGGCTGGTCGGGCGAGTGGCTGGGCGTGGAGATGTTCTTCGCGGGCTTCCCGCCCGAGGCGAACCATCGGCTCGTCGAAGACGCCGGGCTCGAGGTTCTCCGTGACGAGATCGAGGTCTCGCTCGAGCCGGAGGGCGAGGCGCGGTTCCAATGGATTCTCGCGCGCAAGCCCGAGTAGAGTCGCGCGTCCGTGGCCAGGGAGATTCGCAGGGTCGGCGTCATCGGGCTCGGCACGATGGGCGCCGGGATCGCGCAGCTCGCGATCGAGGCCGGTTTCGAGACGATTGGGCGCGAGGTCTCGATGGAGCTTGCCGAGCAGGCGCGCGACCGGATCGCGCACTTCCTGACGCGCAAGGCGGAGAAGGGGCAGCTCGACCAGGCCGCGCGTGACGCCGCGGTCGGCCGCCTCTCGCTCACGACCGAGGTCGCCGACCTGGCGGATTGCGACCTGATCGTCGAGGCGATCGTCGAGGAGTTCGAGCCGAAGCGCGACCTCTTCGCCGAGCTCGATCGCAGCACCGCCGAGGACGCGATCCTCGCGACGAACACCTCCGCCCTCTCGGTCACCGAGATCGCGGCGGCGACCACGCGGCCCGAGCGCGTCCTGGGCATGCACTTCTTCAACCCGGCCCCGCTCCTGCCGCTGGTCGAGGTGATCCGGACGGAGCTCACGGCCGACGAGCCCTACGAGGCGGCGTTCGTGTTCGCCGAGAAGCTCGGGAAGACGCCGATCCGCTGCAACGACACGCCCGGGTTCGTCGTCAACCGCGTGCTGATCCCCCTCCTGAACGACTGCGTGCGCGTCCTCGACGAGGCGCGCGTCACCCCGGAGGATCTCGACACGGGGATGAAGAACGGCGCCGGCTGGCCGATGGGGCCGTGCGCGCTGATCGACCTCGTGGGCATCGACGTCCACGTCCACGCCTCGGAGGCGCTCTACGAGGCGCTGCGCGAGCCGCGGATGGCGGCGCCGCCGCGCCTCGTCCGCATGGCGCAGGCCGGGCTGCTCGGACGCAAGACGAAGCGCGGCTTCTACACCTACTAGGGCTATCGTCGCCGGATGGCGCGGCGCGCTTTCCTCGTCGGCGGCACGGGCAAGACCGGCCGCGTGCTGGCCCAGCGGCTGCTCGAGACGGGCTGGGACGTCGTCGTGGCCAGCCGCGGCGAGCGGCCTGTCGATGCCGACGTGCAGCACGTAACGCTCGACCGCGCCGACACCGACGCGCTGCGCGCCTCTCTCGGCGACGGCGTCGACTCCCTCGTCGACTTCGTCGCGTTCCAGCGCGCGCACGCGGAGCAATTGCTGTCGCTCAACGGCCTCGTGCGGTCGCTCGTCGTCATCTCGAGCGCCTCGGTGTATGCCGATGCCGAAGGCCGCTCGCTCGACGAGATCCGCGCGGGCGAGGAGGCTCGCTTCCGCGTTCCGCTGACCGAGCGCGAGCCGACGGTCCGCGCCGGAGACGAGACCTACTCGACGCGGAAGCGGGCGATCGAGCAGACCCTGCTTGCCCAGACGGAGATCCCGGCGACGCTCGTCCGCGCGGGCGCGATCTACGGCCCGGGAGACCTCAATTCGCGCGAGTGGTACTTCGCGAAGCGCGCGCTCGACGGACGACGCGTCGTCGTGCTCGGGTACCGCGGCGCGAGCCGCTTCCAGCCGACGTCCGTGCACAACCTCGCCGAGCTCATCCGGCTCGCCGCCGAGCGGCCGGGTCGCCGGCTCCTGAACTGCGGCGATCCCGGGGCTCCGACGGTGGCCGAGATCGGGCGGCACATCGCGACGGCCATGAAGCACGACTGGGCCGAGGTCCTGCTGCCCGGGCCGCCGCAAGACGGGGTGGGCGAGAACCCGTGGGGGGTGCCGCGCCCGTTCGTGCTCGACATGGCCGAGGCGGAGCTCGAGGTCGGGTACCGGCCCGCGACCACATACGCCAGGGCCGTCGGTGAGACGTGCGAGTGGCTCGTCGCCGCCACGGAAGGGCGGGACTGGCGCGAGGTCCTCACCGGCGTCGCGAGGCTCTATTCCGACCAGTTCGACTACGAGGCCGAGGACGCGTTCGTCCGCCGCCTCACGACCGGGTGAATCACACCCGCGGCGGCCCCGAGCCTTCGAAGATCCTGCGCACGCCGCGGGCGTCCCTCGACTCGGCCGCGACCACGACCTCGTCGCCCGCCTTCAGCACGGAGGAGCCGCCCGGACGAACGACTTCGCCGTCGCGCACGATGGTCACGATCCAGCCGTACTCGCCCAGAGGCAGGTCCTTGATCTTGCGGCCGGCCGCGTGCGACCCTGCCCGCACGCTGTGGCGGTGCAGGTCGCCCGGCTCCTTCGGGAGATCGATCGAGAGCCGCCACGGCTCGGGCCGACGGGCGCGCATGCGCACTCCCAACCGCCGGGCCGCCCAGGGGATCGTCGAGCCCTGTACGAGCACCGAGAACGCGACGACGACGAAGATCAGCTCGTAGATGCGGCGCGCGTCGGCGACGCTCTCGAGCACGGCCAGGGCCGCGAGCAGAATCGGTACGGCTCCCTTCAGCCCGCCCCACATGACGAAGAGGCGCTCGCCGCCGCGGAGGCGCTGGCGGCCGAGGAGCGGGGCGACGCCGAGCGGTCGCGCGACGAACGCGAGCACGAGGGCGAGCGCGATTCCTTCCCACAGCGTCGAGCTCGTGACGATGTCCGTCA
>DATFQE010000032.1:0-5605 GCA_035264445.1 Gaiellaceae bacterium
TCGTGCGGGACGTCATGTCCCCAGAGGTCGAGCTCGCAGCGGATCCGCTTGCTCCCGAGAAGCTGAGCGAACCGGTTCGTCGACTCGAGCGCGCCCGTCGTGTCCTCCCACTGCCCCTGTCCGCAGACGAGCAGCAGGCTCGCCCGGCTGCGCAGCCAGTCTAGGTGGTCGCCGTCGAGATTGGCGACGTAGTCCGCCGGGTTGTTGAAGTAGACGCTGTCACCGCGGTCGCCCCACCCGACGACCGAGACGTCGTAGACGCCGCTCTGGCAGATGGCGAGCGGGAACAGGTCGGTCCGCTTGAGGCAGAAGTTGGCGGCGTGGTAGGCGCCGAAGCTGCAGCCCGTGACGATGACGTCGCCGGCGCCGGCCGTGTCCTCGGCGATCCAGGGGACGACGCGGTTGAGAATCCAGTCCTCGTAGCGCCCGTGCCGCTGCGCGCGCTCCTCGAGCGGGACCGAGCGGTCGTGCCACGTCCACGAGTCGTAGCTCCGGACGCAGTAGACCTTGACGCGGCCGGCCTCGAGAAGCGGCGCGATCGCTTCGATCATGCCGTTCTCTTCGTACTGCGACGCCGGGCCCTGCTCCGAGGGGAATGCGAGGACGGGCCGGCCGTAGTGACCGTACGCGATCAGCTCGCCGCCCTCGAGGTGGACATCACGTCTCACGTCAAACCCACAGCCGTTCCAGGAGCAGCGTCAGGTGCGGCTCGAGGACGTCGCGCCAGGAAACCCAGTTGTGCGCGTCCCGGTGCTCGACGAGCTCGATCTCGTAGCCCTGCCGCGCGAGGGCTTCGCGCATCCCGCGGTTGTTGCCCAGGTTCTCCTCGCCAAGGCCGCAGGTCATCGTGACCGGAATCGGCCGCTCCCACTCGCGCGTGCGGCGGATGCGGCCGACGAACCGCGCGATCCGCTCGAAGTGGGGGAAGCCCCGCTCGTAGCCGTCGAGCTCGCGGCGGAAGTAGCTGCCGGACTGGAGGAAGAGGCCGGCGAAGAGCTCGGGATGGAGGCGATGCGCATGGAGCATCGCGAGGGCACCGAGGCTCGCGCCCATGCCGACCCGGCTCTCGGTCGTCGGTAGCGCGGGCACGATCTCCGTCGCGAGCGCGTCCGCGTAGCGCTTCGCCGCGGAGTACGTCTCGTTGCGGCGCACCGGCTGCAGGAGCGCCGCGCGCATCGGCGGCAGCTCGAGCTGCGCGACGGCCGTGTCGAGCATGTGCGTCAGGGCCGAGAAATCGGCGTACTCGGGGCCGTCGTGGACCACCAGTAGCGGTAGGGTTCTCTCCTCGCCGGCGCCCGCAGACGTCCACATCAGCCCCGTGACGTCGGCCCGGAGCAGGCGGCTCTTCACCACGAGCGGCTCGACCGTGCCGGGCTCGGCCTCCTCGTCGATCCAAACGGGAGGCTCGTAGCCCGGCAGCTCCAGCACCGACTTGTCGCCGAACGGGCCGGGCGCGACGAGCGGGTTCGCCGGGTCGCGGACCAGCTCCGACCCGCCGTCGGCGTGGACGAGCTCCAGCAGGTACTCGACGCGATCGACGCCGACGGGGCGCGGCAGCGTCAGGTCCCAGGTCAACGAGCGCCCGCGCCTGCGGAACTCAGGCGGGTCGCCGCGCTTGACGAGGTCCGAGCGGAAGCGTACGGCGCGCAGCCCGCGCGGTCCGCGGAAGGTAAAGGCGATCTCGTCCGCGTCGAGCCTCGCAGGGACGGCCATGCGCGGGATGGTTGCACGGAGCCGCGCGAACCCGCAGACTCGGTACATGGCACGGATCTGCCCGAGCTGCGGGCACGAGAACGCTGACGACGTCGATTTTTGCGCCGACTGTGGAGGCTACGTCCGTTGGGAGCCGACGCGGGCCGCGCCTGCGGTGCCACAGCCTCCCGCGGCGGCCACGCCCGCGCCTACGCCCGCTGCTCCACCCGAGCCCGCCGCCCAGCCGCCGCCTGAGGCGGCCGCCGCTCCACCGCCCGTTCGGCAGGCGCCGCCCGCGCCCGCCGCCGCGCCGCCTCCGCACGCGACGCCGGCTCCTCCGCCCGCGCCCGCGCAGGCACCGGCTCCGGAGTCTGCACCGGTCGAGGAGCCGACGGTCGAGAAGAAGCGCCGCTGGGGCCGCAAGCAAAAGATCCCCGGCGTCACAGGCGGCGGCGTGTCGAAACCGCGGGTCAGCGGCCCTCGCGTCTCGGCGCCGCGCGTCAACGTCGGCCCGCAGGGGATCAACGTCTCTGCGCCGCGGGTCAGCGCCCCGCGTGTCGCGCCGCCGGTTGCCCGCGCACCGAGGCTGAAGCAGCCGAAGATCCCGAGGACGCCGAAGGACGTAATGAAGGCGTTCAAGAAGCTTCCGGGTGGTGGGAAGGGAGGCGGCGGCGACTCCGGCGCCGTCACCGAGGGCCCCGTCGCGCCGCAGCCGGCGGAGACCTGGCACTGGGACGCCGTCGGACAGAAGAGCGGGCGCGGCAAGGGCGTCCTCGTCGTGTTGCTGCTCCTGCTCTTCGCCGGCATCGCGGCCGCCGCCGGCTGGTGGTTCTTCGTGCGCGACGACGGCGAGGAGGCTGCCGCGAAGGCCGCGCCGGCCGCGACCGCGAAGAGCTTCGTCACCGGCCTCCAGCCGCTGCTCGTCCGCTCCTCGCGCGACCGCGCGCGCATCTCGAGCGCAGTCACCGGGGTCGCATCCTGCTCGCTGGCGCCCGGGCCTGCGGCGCAGCAGGTCTCTCGGACCGTCGCCGGCAGGCGGGCGGTGCTGCGACAGGTGCGGCGCGTGCAGGCCCCGAACGCGCAGCTGCTGCGGGCGCGGAAGCTGCTCGAGCAGTCGCTCGCGTCCTCGGCCGCGGCCGGACGCGGCTACTCGGCGTGGATCGCCTCGTTCAACGGCGCCTGTCCACAGCGCGCCGGCCCCGAGTACGCCACGGCGTTGGCCGCGAACGGCAAGGCACAGGCGTCCAAGAACGCCTTCGTCAAGGCCTACAACCCGGTCGCGAAGCGAGTCGGCGCCCGCACCTGGACGTCGACTCAGTTCTAACCAGGCGGCTCGCTAGCATCGGTTGGCTATGGCCGTCACGGCGCCGGAGCGCTATCTCGCCGACCTCAACCCCGCTCAGCGGGAGGCCGTCCTGCACACGGAGGGCCCGCTGCTCGTCGTCGCGGGCGCCGGCTCCGGGAAGACGCGCGTCCTCACCTATCGCGTCGCGCACCTGATCTCGGCCGCGGGCGCGCAGCCGAACGAGATCCTGGCGATCACGTTCACGAACAAGGCGGCTGCGGAGATGCGCTCGCGCGTGGAGGGGATGCTCGGCGACGTCGCGAGGCGGATCTGGCTGATGACCTTCCACGCGGCCTGCGGCCGGATCCTGCGCCGCGAGGCGCCGAGACTCGGCTACAAGACCAACTTCACCATCTACGACCAGGCCGACCAGGTGCGGCTCGTCAAGGCGTGTCTCGACGAGCTCGAGCGCGACCCGAAGCGCTTCGTCCCGCGTGGAATCCACAACCAGATCTCGAGCGCGAAGAACCAGCTGATCGGCCCGACCGAGTACCGGAACCGGGTCCAGTCGTTCTACGACCAGACCGTCGCGGATACCTACGAGCTGTACCAGCGGCGCATGTTCGCGTCGAACGCGGTCGACTTCGACGACATCCTCATGCTGACCGTCGACGTCCTCGAGCGCTTCCCCGAGGCCCTCGAGCGGTGGCAGAAGGCGTTCCGCTACGTCCTCGTCGACGAGTACCAGGACACGAACCACGCGCAGTACCGGCTGCTCCAGCTCCTGGCCGGAAAGCACAGGAACCTTTGTGTCGTAGGCGATCCGGACCAGTCCATTTACGCCTTCCGCGGCGCCGACATCCGCAACATCATGGAATTCGAGCGCGACTTTCCGGACGCGCGGACCGTGGCGCTCGAGCAGAACTACCGCTCGACCAACCGGATCCTCCGCGCAGCGAACGGCGTGATCGCCTACAACCGCGAGCGCAAGGAGAAGCAGCTCTTCTCCGAGCTCGGCGAGGGCCAGCCGGTCGAGGTCATCGAGGTGGAGGACGAGCATGCCGAGGCGCGCTTCGTCGCGGCCCGGATCGCTGCCCTGGTCGAAGAGGGTTTCTCGAACGACGAGATCGCGGTCTTCTACCGGACGAACGCGCAGTCCCGCGTCCTGGAAGACGTGCTCGTGCGCCAGGGCGTCGCCTACCAGGTGATCGGCGGGCCGCGGTTCTACGAGCGGGCCGAGGTCAAGGACCTGATCGCGTACCTCCAGGTAATCGACAACCCGTTCGACACCGTCTCGCTGCAGCGGATCGCGAACAAGCCGCGCCGGGGCCTCGGCGACGCCAGCCTCGCACGGCTCCAGACCTACGCGAACGCGCAGGGCATGTCGCTGTGGGAGGCACTCGAGTTTCCCGAGGAGGCCGGTCTCGGAACTGCTCAGGCGCGCCCGACGACGGCGCTGCGGACGCTGCTCCTCTCGCTCCAGTCGGGTGCGCTCGAGCTGCCCGTCGCGGAGCTCGTCGAGCGCGTGCTCGAGCGGAGCGGTTACCTCGAGGCGCTCGAGGCGGAGCGGACGATCGAGGCGCAGGGCCGGGTCGAGAACCTCCAGGAGCTCGTGGGCGTCGCGCAGGAGTACCAGGCGACCGCGCCGGAGCCGTCGCTGTCGAACTTCCTGCAGGAGATCTCGCTGTACGCCGACCAGGACGCGCTGCGCGCCGAGCAGAGCCTCGTCACGCTGATGACGCTCCACAACGCGAAAGGCCTCGAGTTCCGCGCCGTCTTCATGATCGGAATGGAGGAGGGGATCTTCCCGCACTCACGCTCGCTCGAGGAGGGCTCGCTCGAGGAGGAGCGGCGGCTCGCGTACGTGGGAATGACGCGGGCACAGGAGCGGCTGACGCTGATCCATGCATCGGCGCGCTCGCTCTACGGCGCCCGCAGCTACAACCTGCCGTCGCGCTTCCTCGACGAGCTCCCCGACCCCGAGGTCGAGCGCGAGCGACTGCGTCCGGCGTCGTGGCAGAACTACGGCTCCCGGACGACGGTCGCCCCGCGAAGCGACGTCCCCGAGCTCGCGACCGGCGACAACGTCCGGCACAACACCTTCGGCGAAGGCGTCGTCACCCGGATCGAGCCCGGGATCGTCGGCGTCCGCTTCGCCGACGGCTCCGAGCGGCAGCTGGCGCTCGAGTACGCGCCGCTCGAGCGGATCTAGAGCGCCTTCGTTGCCTTGACCGTGAAACCGCTCTGGCCGAGAAGCGCCCCATACCGAGCCTGTGAGCGCTTCCCGAAGCCCGGGAAGACGAACCACCGGTAGGTGCCCGGCACCAGCCGGTACATCTCGCCGTCGAAGGCCCACCGGGGGGTCAGCTTGAGCCGCGGCACCGTCGGCCAGGCGCTCAGCACCTTCACCGGCCTGGCCGCCTTCTGCTGGCCGCCGGTCCGCATCAGCCAGAGCTGGACGTTGTAGTAGGTCGCGCGCGGCACTGACTGCCACCGCAGCAGCGGGGGTGAGGTCAGGCTCACGCCGTCTCGCGGCGCGACGAGCGGTGCCTGCGGCGTCGCCGCGACGAGGACGCCCGCCGACCTGTTGCCCGCTCGGTCATGCGTCGTGATCCGGTAGCGATACCG
>DATFQE010000033.1:0-2215 GCA_035264445.1 Gaiellaceae bacterium
CCCTCCCGAGCAGCCGCAGCGACGGCCGGTCGAGATGGTCGTAGTGCGCGTGCGAGAGGAGAATCCCCGTCAGCTCGTCCTGCACTCCGGCGATGAGCGGGACGCGACGCCGCAGGTGGAGGATTCTGGGCCGAAGGACGGGGTCCGTCAGCAGGCGGACCCCGTCCAGCTCGAGCAGGACGGTAGCGTGGCCGACGTAGACGAGCCGGTTCGTCTAAGCGCCTTGTGCCTCGCGCGTGCCGTACGCGCAGAGCGCCGCGATCACCAGGATGTCCAGCGCGATGATCAGCATCGCCCAGACCGGCTGATACGGAATGAAGAAGAAGTTGCCGACGGCGCTGATCGCCGCGAGCGTGATTCCGACGATCCGCGCCCATGCGACGCCGCTGAAGATCCTGTAGCCGGCGAAGACCAGGATGGCGCCGTAGATCAGGTGCAGCCAGCCCCAGGCCGTTGTGTCGAGCTCGAAGGCGTAGTTCTTCCCGACGACGAAGAACTGGTCGTCGATGATCGCGGCG
This sequence comes from Gaiellaceae bacterium, assembly GCA_035264445.1. Classification (GTDB taxonomy): domain Bacteria; phylum Actinomycetota; class Thermoleophilia; order Gaiellales; family Gaiellaceae; genus DATFQE01. The sequence goes on from DATFQE010000033.1 coordinate 519, forward strand.
AGGCCGGCGAGGGCGTGGAACACGCCGATCATCATCAGGATCACGCCCGCGAACACCGCGAACCCGACCGTCCAGCCGCTCACGTTCCGTGAAGCCATCTCTCCTCCGATCGTCGCTTCCGGATGGGCCGGAAGGGAATGGTCGCATCGCCGTCCCCTGACAATCTTCACCCCGTTGGCGTGATTTCCTCGCCGGCGCGACCTGAGATAACCCACCTGTGCGAATCACCGTCGCGCGGATCCTGGTCGTCCTCGGTGCCCTCCTCGCCGTCGTGAGCCTGCTGGCGGCGTACGTCCGCTTCCAGGGGCTCGACACACAGACGGTCCAGAACACCGCGGACGACCTGATCGCGGACGAGCAGATCCGCGACCAGGTGGCCGCCACGGTGGTCGACCAGCTCTACGCAAACGTCGACGTGCAGGCCGAGCTGCAAAAGAAGCTGCCGCAGCAGTTCCAGGGGCTCGCCGGGCCCGCCGCCGCCGGGTTGCGCGAGTTCTCCGACCGGGCGGCTCGCGAGATGCTCGAACGCCCGCGCGTGCAGGCGCTCTGGGTGAACTCCGTCACCCGGGCCCATAGACAGCTGATCGACGTGCTCGAGGACGACACGGGCCCCTTCACGACGGAGAGCGGCGCCGTGGTTCTCGACCTGACGCCGCTCATGGTCCAGCTGGGCGACCGCGTGGCGATCGTCGGCGACGTCTCCGAGCGGTTCGGCCCCGACGTGGGCAAGGTCGAGATCATGGAGGCGAAGCAGCTCGAGACGGCGCAGGACCTGACGCGGCTGCTGAAGTTCCTCGGCACGTGGCTCTGGATCGTCCCCTTCGCGCTCTGGGGGGTGGCTATCTGGCTCGCGCGCGGACGGCGCCGCTCGATCCTTCGCATGGTGGCGTTCAGCGCCATCCTCGTCGGGCTGCTGGTCGTCGTCCTTCGCCGTGTCGCCGGCTCGTACGTCGTCGACTCGCTCGGCGGCGAGGCGTCGGTCAAGCCCGCCGTCCAGAACGCGTGGGACATCCTGACTGTGCAGCTGAGAGACGGCGGCCTCACGCTTCTGGGCCTGGGGTTGATCGCGCTGCTTGCCGTCTGGCTCGCCGGTCCCACGAGGAGCGCGCTCGCCTCACGGCGGGGGCTCGCGCCGTATCTGGCGCGGTGGGAGATCGCGTACGGGGCGGCCGCCACCCTCTTTCTGCTCCTGCTCTGGTGGGGCCCGACGGTCCAGACGACGCGCCTCCGGTTCGTGATCGGCGGCGCGATTCTGTTGGCTCTCGCAGTCGAGGTCCTCCGCCGTCAGGTCGCGCGCGAGTTCCCGGACCCGCCGCCTGCTGACCTCGGCGGCCAGCTCAGGCGAGGCATGGACCGCCTGCGGCGACGCGGGAAGGACGACGATCGCCTCGAGTCGCTGGAGCGGCTCGGCCGTTTGCGCGACCAGGGTGTCCTGTCCGAGGAGGAGTTCGCGGCCCAGAAGGCGCAGCTAGTGAACGATTAGCGCCTTCAGCCCGACGATCACGAGACCGAGGCAGACGTTCAGCGCGATCGAGACAGCCGTGGCCCCCCGACCGAGTCGCTCGACGGACGCGTAGCGCGCTCCCTGCACGGCCAGGGTCACCACGCCGAGGCCGAGCGCGATCCAGCCGGCCGTCTGAACGCGCAGCACGCCGAGCGCAGCCAGGACGAGCGCCGTGATCGGCGCCACCGCGGCG
>DATFQE010000034.1:0-17936 GCA_035264445.1 Gaiellaceae bacterium
GCCGACGAGGACGGTCTCGCCGAGTTCCTCGTCTACCGGCCCAAGCCCGGGCGTCGGACGTACCGGATTCTCCGCACCGACCGCGGCTACCGCGTGACGGGGACGCCGCCGCGCGGTGAGGAGCTCGAGGAAGCGCTGCGGGCGGCAGGCGTGAAGCCGGGCGCCGAGGTCGAGGTCGAGGGCGAGCCCGAGCCCCTCGAGTTCACGTGACCACCGGGATCTTCGGCGGCGCCTTCGACCCGCCGCACGTGGGCCACGTGGCCCTGGCCCGGGAGGCGAAGCGCCGGTTCGGCCTCGACAAGCTCGTCGTGCTCGTCGCTGCGAACCCTGAGCACAAGGAGGTCGCGACGCCCGTCGACGACCGGTTCGCGCTCGCGCAGGCGGCCTTCCCGGGCGACGACGTGCGCGTCGACGAGTATTCGCGCACGGTCGAGATGCTCCGCGCGGGCAGCTTCGAGGACGCCCTGTTGCTCGTCGGGGCCGACCAGCTCGCGGCCTTTCACCGTTGGAAGGAGCCCGACGCCGTCCTCGACATGGCCCGCGTGGCGGTGGCGACGAGGCCGGGCCATGGGCTCGAAGAGCTGTCCCACGCAATCGAGGAGCTCGGCCGCCCCGACCGGATCGAGCTCTTCCCGATCGAGCCTCAGCCGATCGCCTCGCGGGAGCTGCGGGCGCGGGTGGCGCGCGGCGAGTCGCTCGACGGGCTCGTCCCGCCCGCCGTGGCCGAGGAGATCGAGCGTCGAGGGTTGTACCGAAGCGTGTGATGTCCTCCGGACGCGGCTACACTGAAAGCGATCGAAAAGGACTCTGGACAGCCTCTGACCTCCCTCGAACAAGCCCGTCGGATCGCCGGCATCGCACAGGACAAGCTGGCGCAGGACGTTCTCATCCTCGACATGCGGCCCGTGTGCGCATACACGGACTTCTTCGTCGTCGCGACCGGCCAGAACCCACGCCAGACGAAGGCGATCTGGGACGAGGTGCACGGGAAGCTGAAAAAGGATGATCGCGTGATCCCGACGACCGTGGAAGGGACGAGCGAGGCGACCTGGATCCTGGCCGACTACCTCGACGTCGTCCTGCACGTCTTCACGCCTGACGCCCGCCGCTTCTACCGGCTCGAGGAGCTGTGGGGCGATGTACCCACTCTTGACCTAGAAGCGGCCGTCTAGAACAGACACGGCCCAGCCTCGCCGCGAGAAGTCCGGCGCGCTTCGCGCGCCATGACGACTTCTCGCGGTACTGCTATCGGCCGGCCGTCGCGGCGGAGGCGGGCAAAGCCCACCTCCGCGGCAGACGATCTGCGGATTCGCCGGTAAACTTGGCCATGTTAGGGCCATAGCTCAGTTGGGAGAGCGTCTGGATGGCATCCAGAAGGTCGCCGGTTCGAGCCCGGCTGGCTCCACCTCCGAGGCCGCTGATTAAGCGGCCTCGCTGCTGCTAACGTCGCGCCGCGTGCGCCGTAGAAACCGTGAGGACGAGCAGATGCAGCCGGCTCCCGACCGCGAGGCCTTCCTGCGCAAGCTCGAAGAGGATCTTGCCGAGCAGAGACGCGAGCTCCACGAACGCGCGCGGGAGCTGAGGGACGAGGCGCGTCGCTCGCAGATCCACCGCCAGACCCCGGACGTCGAGCTCGAGCGGCGGCGCGCCGACCTCGACGCCCGCGAGCAGCGGATCTCCTACCTCGAGACGGCAGTCGCCGCCGGTCAGGCCGAGACGCAGAAGCGGGTCGCCGAGCTAGAGGCGCGCGAGGCGGAGCTGGCGACGAAGCTGAAGCGGATCGACGACCTCGCGGCCGCACTCGCCGAGCGCGAGGCGGAGATCGAAGCAGGTTCGGCCGACGTCGACGAGCGCCGTGCCCTGATCGAAGCCGGGGAGGCGGAGCTCGAGCAACAGCGCGCGGCGCTGGCCGCGCAGGCCGCGGAGTCCGAGACGGCCGGTCGCGCGCTGGACGAGCAACGGATCCGCACCGACGAGCGCGAGAGCCAGCTGACGGCGCGTGCGGAGGCGCTGGACGCACAGGAGGCCGAGCTCGTCGCACGTGAGGCTGAGATCGCCGACCGGGAGACCGCGATCGAGGCGAGACGAGCCGAGCTCGACGCGAGGAGCGCAGACCTCGACCAGGGCGAGGCGGCGCTGATCGCCCGCTCGCAAGAGCTCGACGAGCGGGAAGCGCGCCTCGCCTCGACGGCGGAGGAGGTTGCAGAGACGGACACGGAGGCGCCGCCCCCACAGCTCGAGGCAGCGCTGGAGGAACGCGAGCGGGCGTTGGCCACGCGTATGGAGGAGCTCGAGGCGAGCGAAGGGGCACTGGCCGCGCGGCTGGCCGAGGTCGAGCGACGCGAGGGCGAGCTCGCCACGAGCGCCCGCACCGAGGCGGAGCGGGTCTCGGAGCTGATCGCTGCCCGCAGCGCCGAGCTGGAGCAGCGGGAGGCCGCGATCAAGGACCGCGAGAAGGACGTTGCGAAGCGGGAGCGACGCCTGCGTCGGGCCGCCGAGGGGACCGTGTCCGCCCTCCTCGGCGAGTCCGCCGACGAAGGGCAACCCGAGCGCGAGCAGCTCGAATCGCCTCCCGAGCTGACCTTCAGCGAGGGCATCCAGGCTCTCGCCGACCGCAGACGGCGCTAGCACCGGCTCGGTTACCAGCGCTTCGGGTGCCTCCGCTGGCGCTCGCGCGCCCGCCATTTCTTGCGCTGCTCGGACTTGAGCCCTTTGTCGAGCTTGACGTCGAGCGCGAACAGCTCGCGCTGGAGCTTCGTGTAGCTCTCCCAGCGGTCGCGCGGAAGCGAGCCGTCCGCCAACGCCGCGCGGATCGCGCAGCCCGGCTCCGTCTTGTGCGCGCAGTCGGAGAAGCGGCACCGAGCGATCAGCTCGGCGACGTCCGAGAACGCGGTGTCCATCCCCTCGTCGGCCTCCCAGAGCTGCAGCTGCCGCATGCCCGGCGTGTCGATCACGATCCCGCCGTCGGGTAGGACGATCAGCTCGCGCCTCGTCGTTGTATGCCGACCCCGGTCGTCGGACTCGCGGATCTCCGCTGTCGCCTGGATCTCCTCGCCGGCGAGCGCGTTGATCAGCGTCGACTTGCCGACACCCGACGAGCCGAGGAAGATCGCCGTGCGGTGGCCCGTGAGGTAGGGCGGCAGGTCGTCCAGGCCCTCACGCGTGACGGAGCTCACCGTATGGACCGGCACGCCGAAGGCGATCGACTCGACCTCCAGCCTCCGCTCGTCAGCGTCCTCGGCGAGGTCGCTCTTCGTGAGCACGATGACCGGCGAGGCGCCGCTCTCCCAAGCCGTGGCGAGATAGCGCTCGAGGCGACGGAGCTTCAGCTCGCGGTTGAGGGACGTGACCACGAAGATGACGTCGACGTTCGCCGCGAGCACCTGTTCCTCTATCTCCCGCTCGGGAACCTTGCGCGAGAGCTTCGTCCGGCGCGGGAGGACGGCCGCGATGGTCGCGCGGCCATCGCCCGGGTGCGGGCGAACCGCTACCCAGTCGCCCACGGCGGGAAGCGTGCCGCCGTTCGCCGCCGCGAGGCGGAGGCGGCCGGTCGGCTCCGCCTGCAGCTCGCCGTCGTCGCCGGCGACGAGGTAGAGGCCGCGGTTCTGGACTGTGACGCGGGCGGGGACGAGGCCGTCGCGCGCATGTGGTTCGAACGCGTGCTCGAGCTCGTCACTCCAGCCGAGCCGCGTACGGGGTGAGTCGGTTACCAGGGACAACGGAGGTGCTCCTTTCCGGAACAGGTCGAAAATCACGAGGGCCGTGCCTCGGCGCGGCGGCCGTTCCGGGAAGGTGGAAGCCCGCCTAGCGCGTGAGCGCAGCGCGAAGGAAGAGGTCGAGCGCAATAGCAGTCATCGGTGCCTCCTCCTTTCGGCGGGAACGATTCCTCGCGCAGGGTAGGCGACAACGCCGCAAAGATCAAGCAGAATCGGCACATGGAGCCGATCAAGGTTGCGTGTGTCCAGGCAGAGCCGGTCGTGCTCGACCGCCGGGCCACGCTCGACAAGCTCGCCGACATCTCGGGCCAAGCGGCGCGCGAGGGCGCACGGTTGCTCGTCTTCCCCGAGTCGTTCATCCCGGCATACCCCTCGTCGGCGTGGGCCAAGGCGTTCGCCGGCTGGGCCGACCCGCGCGCGAAGGCGGCGTTCGCACTCTTCGCGCGCGAGTCGCTGGCCGTGCCGGGCCCCGACGCCGATCGCCTCGGCCAGATCGCCCGCGACAACGACGTCTGGCTCGTCACCGGCGTGACCGAGATCGATCCGTCCCGTCCGGGGACGCTCTACAACACGCTGCTCTACCACGCGCCGGACGGCGGGCTCGCGCTGCACCACCGCAAGCTCGTCCCCACGAACCACGAGCGGCTCGTGTGGGGCCAGGGCGACGGCGGCGGCCTGCGCGCGATCGAGACCGGCTTCGGCCGGATCGGCGGCCTGATCTGCTGGGAGAACTACATGCCGCTCGCCCGCTTCTCGCTGTACGAATCGGGCGTCGAGGTGTACGTCGCCTCCACCGCGGACGACAGCGACGCCTGGCAGGCGACCCTCGTCCACATCGCGCGCGAGTCGCGCGCGTTCGTGATCGCCCCGTCGCACTTCCAGCGCGTCTCTGCGTATCCGGACGACTTTCCGCTCCGCGCCGAGCTGGACGGGAAGGAGATCATCGGCCGCGGCGGCAGCGCGATTCTCGGGCCCGACGGCAGCTATCTCGCCGGGCCGCTCTACGACGAGGAGGGCATCCTGTACGCGGAGCTCGACCCGGCCCGCCTCTTCGAGGAGCGCCAGCGCTTCGACCCCGCCGGGCACTACCACCGCCCCGACGTCCTACGTCTGGACGTCACCGCTCCCAGCTCACCGTGGTCTAGGGCGTCTCTTACCTGAAGGAGCACTACACTCACCGCGTGGTCGAGATCGTCTTCATGATGCTGATCCTGAAGCTCCCGATTCTCTACCTCGTCGGGGTCTGCTGGTGGGCCATCCGCCAGGAGCCGAACCCGCTCGAAGGCGCAGCGCTGCCACGCACGAGCGAGGAGGGCCCGCGCCGGTGGAAGCCGAAGCCGGGTCGCCGGCCGTCGCGCGGCGGGCCACACCAGAGCGGCGCGCGCGTCAGCAGGGTGCGTGCGTGAGCGTCGGTCCGGCGGAGAATCGCAGTCCTCAGACCGACGCGATTGCGGGGTTCCTTGCGGCGGCCGCTCTCGTCGCGGGTCTGCTCTCGATCGTCTACAAGCCCGTGCGAATCGGCCCGGTCGCACTCGTGGTCGCGCTGATCGCCGTCGCGATCGGAGGTCGCAACGAGCGGCTCGCGACCTGGGCGGTGGCGACCGTCACCGTCGGCTGGGTGCTCGGGATGATCGTCGCGGTCATCACCGAGAATCCTGTCTACTAACGCGCCCGCGAGGGTCGCGAGGCGGTTGCTAGAAAGAGTGTTGACGTGAACGACGTCGACGGACTCAACTCCGGCTACGCGCGGGCCGTTTTCGAGGAGTACCTCGAGGACCCCGACGCCGTGCCGGCGGAGTGGCGTGCGCTCTTCGAGAGCGGCGACAGCGCCCTCGTCGCCGAGCATCCCGGCTTGATCCGGCTGCTCGAGGCCCTCCGCGAGGACGGCAACGGGCACCGTGCACCGGCCGCGACGGCCGTGGAAGCAGCGTCCCGCGAAGCGGTGCCCGCCCCGGTCGATGACACGCTGCTCGGCGGCGTGGCCGCCGCGATGGCGCTCGTGAAAGCGCATCGGACGCACGGCCACCTCGCAGCCCGCCTCGACCCGCTCGGTTCGGAGCCGGTGGGCGATCCTTCGCTGGAGCCCGAGATGCTGCAGCCGCCGCTGACGCCGGAGTTGCAGGCGCGCATCCCTGCGAACCTGCTGCGCGTTCAGCTGCCCGGCGAGACGCTCGCGGACGTACTCCCACGGCTCAAGGAGATCTACTGCGGGACGATTGCGTACGAGATCGAGCACATCTCCGACCACGAGGAGCGGGTCTGGCTGCGCCACGCGATCGAGTCGGGCCGTTACCGCACGAAGCTGACCGACGACGAGAAGAAGCGCCTGCTCGCGCGGCTCACCGAGGTCGAGGGCCTCGAGCAATACCTCCGTCGCGCGTTTCTCGGCCAGAAGCAGTTCTCGGTCGAGGGCCTGGACGTGATGATCCCGATGCTCGATGAGACCATCGAGCTCGCTGCGGAGGCGGGCGCGCACGAGGTCGTGATCGGGATGGCGCATCGCGGCCGGCTCAACGTGCTCGCGCACGTGATCGGGCGGCCCTACGAGACGATCCTCCGCGAATTCGAGGGCGAGCGCACGATCGACGCCGTCTCGTCGGATCCCGAGGGCGGTAGCGGAGACGTGAAATACCACCTCAGCGCTGACGGGCGCCGTGGGACGGCGGCCGGCCCGATCAGCGTCCGCGTCGCCGCCAACCCGAGCCACCTCGAGGCCGTCGACCCGGTCGTCGAAGGCCTGACGCGGGCCGGCCAGACCGATCGCTCGACGCGGGAGGGGATCCACGAGCCGAACGTCGGCCTCTCCGTGCTGATCCACGGGGACGCGTCGTTCCCGGGGCAGGGGGTCGTCGCGGAGACGCTCAACCTCCAGGGGCTGCACGGCTACACGACCGGCGGGACGCTGCACCTGATCGCGAACAACCAGATCGGCTTCACGACGGACCCCGAGCAAGGCCGGTCGACGCGCTACTCGAGCGACCTCGCGAAGGGTTTCGACGTGCCGATCATCCACGTCAACGCCGACGATCCCGAGGCTGCCATCTCAGCGATTCGCCTGGCGATGGCTTTCCGCCGCCGGTTCGGGCACGACGTCGTCGTCGACCTCGTCGGCTACCGGCGCCACGGGCACAACGAGGGCGACGAGCCCGCCTACACGCAGCCGCTGATGGCCGAGCGAATCGCGGAGCAGCCGACGGCGCGCGAGCAGTTCGCTGCCCGCCTCGTGGACGAGGAAGTCGTCTCGGAGGAGGAGGCGGCGGGCCTGTTCGAAGCGGAGCAGATCCGCCTGCGCGAGTCGCACGAGCGGCTGAAGGCGACGTTCGGCCAACCGGCGCCGCCCGGCAGCGACCGTCTGCCGAGCGCCGCAGACGCGAATCTGGTGACAGCCGTCCCTGAGGAACGGCTACGGGCGCTCGACGAGGAGCTGCGCCGCGTTCCCGATGGCTTCACCGTCAACCCGAAGCTGCAGCGCCAGCTCGAACGGCGGGCCGCAGCCCTCGAGCAGGGCGGCATCGACTGGGGCCATGCGGAGGCACTCGCGCTCTCGAGCCTGCTCGTCGAGGGCATTCCCATCCGCCTGACGGGGCAGGACACCGAGCGCGGGACCTTCGGGCATCGCCATCTCGTCCTCCACGACCCGCAGACCGGCGAGACGTACGCGCCGATCAAGCACCTCTCCGAGGCGACGGCCGCCTTCGAGGTCCACAACTCACCGCTGTCGGAGTTTGCCGCGCTGGGGTTCGAGTACGGCTACTCGGTCGCGGCCAACGAGGCGCTCGTCCTCTGGGAAGCCCAGTTCGGCGACTTCATCAACGGAGCGCAGATCGTCGTCGACCAGTTCCTCGTCTCAGGCCTGTCGAAATGGAAGCAGACCTCGCGTTTGACGCTCCTGCTCCCGCACGGCTACGAGGGCAACGGGCCGGAGCATTCCAGCGCGCGCCTCGAGCGGTTCCTGCAGCTGGCCGCGCAGGAGAACGTGCGCATCGTCAACGCCACGACCGCGGCGCAGTTCTTCCACCTGCTGCGTCGCGAGGCCCTCGACCCGTCGGCCCGCCCGCTGGTCGTCATGACGCCGAAGGGGCTGCTCCGCCTGAAGGAGGCGACCTCGACGCTCGGCGACCTCGTTGAGGGGTCGTTCCAGCCTGTGCTCGAGGAGCCCGGCGTCGAGCGTGAGCGCGTGCGCCGGCTCGTGCTCACCTCGGGCAAGGTCTACTACGACATCGTCGGCCACGCCGAGCGGCAGAACCACCCCGAGGTCGCCGTTGCCCGCATCGAGCAGCTCTACCCGTTCCCGGTCGGCGCCGCGGCCGACCTGGTCAACCGCTACCCGGCCCTCGACGAGGTGGTCTGGGCGCAGGAGGAGCCGCAGAACATGGGGGCTTACCGCGCGATCAGGCACCGGCTGGAGGAGGCTGTCGCGGGTCGCGTCCCGCTCCACTATGTCGGCCGTCCGTGGCGAGCGAGCCCGAGCGAGGGCTATCCGACCGCGCACCTGCGCGAGCAGGACCGGATCGTCAGGGACGTTCTCGGCGCTTAGGGCGCCGTTTCGCCACAGCTCGAGCGACTGACGGCGCGTGCTTGCGGGTCTCCGCGATGATCAGCCGGCGGTGCCGGGGCGGGATCCGGCGCCAGATGTCGTAGGCCGTTAAAAAGAGCCCTACCGGGCCCATGCGGCGGATGAACGGCGGTCGCACGCCGCCATGGTGCCACAGGCGGCCTACTTGTCGCGGTCGCGGCCTTTGCCGTGGTCGCGGCCGTCGTTGCCGCGGCCGTGGTCGTGATCCTCGGGGCTGTCGTTGTCCCAGCCCTTGTGCTTCCCGCGGTTCTCCTTCTCGTCGCACTCGCCGTCAACGGCGGCCTGATAGTCGCTGGGCGGCGGGGAGGGCGCGGGCAGTGCGACCGGGCCTGGCGGCGGAGCGGGCGAAGAAGGCGGCGCAGGCGCGGGCGGCGGCGCGGCGGGCGGGGGAGGCGCCGGCGCCGGCTGCGGAGCGGGTGGAGGCGGCGCGGGAGGCGCAGGCGGAGGCGGCTTGACGGCTCGCCGCGGGCGCGCCGGCGCGTGCTCCGGGGCGGCGGGAGGGGGCGGCGGCGAGACGGAGATCGGCTGCGCGACGACCGCATGGCGCGTGATCTTCGGCTGCGGCTTCGGCCTGGGAACGCGCTTGGGCGCCGGCGGGGGCGGGGCCTGGACGACGGAGGGGCGGGCCGGAAGCGGCACGGAGAGGTCTTCGGGGGACGTGGGCAGCGGCGTGCTGACGCGCATCGGAACGGTCACCAGAGTGCCGACCGCCAGGGCGAGCACCACCCCGCTGGTCATGGAAACGAGCTTTGGACTCATGGAAATCCCCCTCACGACCGAAACTCTCCCGTGAGAGCTCTATCGGCCGAAAAGAGGGGGTGCTTAAGGCCGCCGTGCAAAGTTTCAAGCTCAAGCTCGCCGCGTATTTCTCGCTGATCTCGCTGCTGCCGCTGGCGGCGGCGTTCTGGGGCTTCGACGCTCTCACCGAGCAGTCGGAGACCGACCGGGCGGACTCCGTTCTCCAGGTCGGCCTGCGAAGCGCGCTCGCCGCCTACACCGACGAGCTGCGACGCCTCGAGGGGTCGGCGAAGGAGCTCGCGCGCGACCCCGCCTTCCAGGTCGCGCTCACGGCGCAGGACGACGACGCGGTTCGCCGTGCCCTGCGGGGCGAGCGGCACCTCCGCGTGGAAGGCCCGGGCCTCCGGGTACGCGAGCGCGCCCCGCTCGCGGCCGAGCGGTCGGTCGACGTCATGCGAGACGGCCGTCGCCTCGGTCGCGTGGTCGCGTCGCTGCCGGTGGACAGGCGACTGAGCAGGAAGCTCGAGACGCATTCCGGGCTCGACGACGCACATCATCTCCTCTTCCTCGTCGGCGACCGCGTGGTTACGGGGAATTCCGGCGTGCCCGCAAGAGTCGAGGCGACCGCGGCGCGGCCGCTGACCACCTCGCTCGGAGGGAAGCGCTACCGTCTGCTCGCCTCCAAGACGGTGTCTGTGCCCGGGAACGTCCGCGTCGCCATCGTGACGCCGCAAAGCCGGATCGACGCCGCCGTGACGGCCGCCGAGGGTCGCGTCTTCGTACCGCTGCTGGTCGCCCTCCTGCTGATCGCACTGCTCGCCTACATCGAGGGTCGCTCGATCGTCCGGCACCTCGGCGCGCTCGTCGAGGCCGCGCGCGGCATCGCGCAGGGCAAGCTGGACGAACGCGTCCCGGTCAAGGGCCGCGACGAGTTCGCCGAGCTCGGACGCGCCTTCAACGAGATGGCCGATCAGCTCCAGGCGAGGCTGAGCGAGCTCGAAGCCGAGCGGACGCGCGTCCGCGACGCGACGATGCGCTTCGGCGAGGCGCTGGCCGCGACGCACGACGCGGCGGAGCTCCTGCGCATGATCGTTGAGACGGCCGTCGAGACGACCGGAGCGTTGGGCGGCTACCTCGAGAACGGCGACGGATTCGAGCTCGCGGCGGGCGATGCCGCCGCCGACGGGGCGCGCCTTCAGTTCCCGGTCACCGCCGGCCGCGAGAGCTTCGGCACGCTCGTTCTTGTCGGCGAGCGGTTCAGCAAGGACCAGTGCGAGACCGCGACCTGGCTCGTCGGGCACGCGGCGATCGCGCTCGCGAACGTGCGCAAGCACAAGACCGTCGAAAAGCAGGCGCTCGTCGATCCGTTGACGGGGCTCGCGAACCGGCGCGTTGCCGAGGGCGCGCTCGAGACGGAGCTGGCGCGCGCCGACCGCTTCGACGAGCCGCTCGCGCTGCTGATGACGGATCTGGACGACTTCAAGGCGATCAACGACCGCTGGGGCCATCCCTTCGGCGACGAGGTGCTCCGCGAGTTCGCCGGCGCCCTGCAGGAGAGCATTCGCGAGATCGACCTGTCCGGGCGCTGGGGCGGCGAGGAGTTCGCTGTCGTCCTGCCCGGGACCGACGTGGACGGCGGCGCGGCGCTGGCGGAACGCATCCGCGACACGCTCCGCAAGCGAGTCATCACGGCGCCCGACGGAGAGCGGGTCGTGGTCACTGCGAGCTTCGGCGTGGCGGCGTATCCCGACGTCAAGGTGAGGGACGACCTCGTCGCGGCCGCCGACGCCGCTCTGTACGAGGCGAAGCGGGCGGGGAAGGATCGCGTGGCGCGCGCCGAACCCCTAGGTCAGCCGCCCACGCCAGTAGCGTAGTGGCCGGCCCTGATCGACCCGGACGCCGTTACAATCCTCCGCCGATCATTTTTCAGGAGGTTCGTCTATGCCGGTAGAGACACCGTCCCTGTTCGCAAACGTGATCCAAGACCACCTCGAGCTCAAGCGTCAAAACGCCGGGCTCGACGACCAGATGCCCCTCGAGCGCTACAGGATCGAAGACCCCTTCGAGAACCATCCGCTCTTCAAGACCGAGGAGCAGGCGCGGATCGAGGAGACGATGGACGGGGAAGTAATGCTTCCCGTCGAGGCGCAAGCGCTCGCGCCCGCCGTCTCCGAGGACACTGTCGAGGACGGCCTGTGGGGCCGCTCCCGCGACTTCGACTGGGGCGACTAGCCTTCCACCGCTAGACGAGCTGGCGCGCGGCGAAGGCCGCGAGGATCAGGATCGCCACGACGACGGCGATCACGAGCAGCACGCTCGTATGGACCCAGAACGGCGTCGTCTCGCTGCGGCCGCGGCCCATCAGGCGGGCGATCCGGCCGGCTTCTCGCTGCATCTCCGACACGGTTGCACCCTTCCCGCCGACCGGCGCGGCGAATCACGTTTGCCTCTGATAAGTCGGGGTAGTCCGATTCGAAAGCCATCGACACACGAGAGGTGACCGAATGAGGAAATTGCTCACCATGGCGGGGCTCGGGGCCGCGCTCACGTACTTCTTCGATCCGGACTCGGGCAAGCGGCGGCGCGCCATGGCACGCGACCGGGCGCTTGCGTTCTTCCGGCAGCGGGGCCGCCAGCTGGGCCGCACGGCCGGCGGCGTGCAGGCGGAGGCTCAGGGCCTGGTCCAGAAGGCAAAGCACGCGCGCGCGGACGAGAAGCTCGCGGATCCCAACGACGCGTCGCTCGCACGCAAGGTGGAGACCGAGATCTTTCGCGATCCGGAGGTCCCGAAGGGCCAGATCGACGTCAACGCCGAGGACGGCGTCGTGATTCTCCGCGGCGAGGTCGAGCGTCCCGAATTGATCAAGGACCTCGAGGAGAAGACGCGCAGCGTCCAGGGCGTCAAGGGCGTCGAGAACCTCCTCCACACGCCGGGCACCGACGCGCCGATGCACCAGGTGCACTAGGGGCTCCTACAGCTTGCCGGCGCGCCTGATCAGCGGCGCCGCGAACCAGACCCACGCGAACAGCCCGGCGACGCCGGCCGTCACGAGGCTCGCCGGCGCCTGCGCGTAGATGATGTCCGTCACCACCCAGACGGCGCCGGTGACGGCGAGCGCCAGAAACGCGGTCCCGGCGAGCGCGAGCGAGTTGGCGCGCCGAAGGAGAGCATCCTTGTCACGCGCGCGCCAGAGGATGCGGTGTTGCGCGCTCGGCGCAATCAGCAGCGCCGTGGCCACCGCCGTCGAGAGGAACGTGAGGAAGAACACGAGTCGCTCGGTGTCGGTCACGCGGCTCCAGCCCTGGGAGAACGGGACTGTCAGGAGGAAGCCGAAGAGGACCTGAACGCCGGGCAGTGCGACCCGCAGCTCGTTGAGGAGCTCGATCAGCTCGCGGTCGAGCCGCTCGCTCTCGTCTTCGCGCTCGTCGGCCATGGCGGGGGAACCTACTCGAAGGTCGGTAGATTCCCGCGGTGCAATCGGAGGTGTCGCTCGAGGCCGCAGCGAGGGAGCTGCTCGAGGCCAACACGCAGACGGCCGTCAAGGACGGACGTACCTACACGTTCAGCGTTCCGTCGCCCCAGGCATATCCGTTCCAGTGGTTCTGGGACTCCTGCTTCCACGCGATCACCTGGGCGCGCTTCGACGCCGAGCGCGCCGCCGAGGAGCTTCGCGGCCTGTTCGCGTGGCAGGCGCGCGACGGCTTCATGCCGCACGTCATCTTCTGGAATCAGGAGCTCGCGCGCCGGAACCCGAGCTACTGGCACTTCCGCGAGAGCCGTCCGTGGCTGCGCCGGCCGAAGACGACGGCGCGCCTGCAGCCTCCGGTGATCGCGCAGGCCGTCGAGCGCGTCGTCGACGCCGGCGCGGGCGACGCCTTCCTCCGGGAGACGATCGAGCCGCTCGAGCGCTACTACCGTTACCTTGCGGCGGCTCGGGATCCGGACGGCGATTCCCTGTTGACGATCATCTCGAGCTTCGAAAGCGGGCTCGACCACTCTCCCGTCTACGACCATCCGTTCTCGCTCCACGTCGACGACGCCGACCCGCTCCAGTCCGACCCCTGGTGGGCCCTCCGCCGCGAGTTCGTGAACAAGCTGTTCGGCCACCGCGCGCGCGTCCTCTCGCGGATCCGCCGCTCGACGCACGAGGACATCCACTTCACGAGCATCTACGCGCAGGGGCTGCGCTCGCTCGCGCGCCTCGCCGACCGTGCCGGGAACGACGCGCTCGCGCGCTGGTCCCGCGACACCGCCTCGCGCGTGACGGATGCGCTGATGGAGCGAGCGTACGACGCCCGCACCGGGCTGTTCTGGAACCTCGTCGGCAGCCGGCAGGAGCCCGTCCGCGTCAAGACCATCGTCTCCTTGATGCCGCTCATCCTCGAGGACCTGCCGCGCGCCGCCGTCGAATCGCTCGTCGAGCACCTCGCGAACCCCGACGAGTTCTGGCTGGACTACCCCGTCCCATCGACCGCGAAGGACGAGCCGGCGTTCACACCCATCCGGACGCGTCTGATCTGGCGCGGCCCGATGTCGATGAACACGAACTGGTTCCTCGCGCACGGCCTGCGGGCGCACGGTTATCCCGATCTCGCCGACACGATCGCCGAGCGCTCACGTGAGCTGGTCGAGCGCCACGGCTTCAACGAGTTCTACAACCCGCTCAACGGGGAGCCCGTCGGCGTCGAGACGTTCGGCTGGGCAACGCTCGTGCTCGACCTCTAGGAGGTCCGCGCAAATATCCGGTGGTCCTCCCAGACGCCGTTGATGCAGAGGTAGCCGACGGCGTAGCCCTCCTCGCGGAACCCGTTCTTCTCCAGGACCCGGATCGAGCCCGTGTTCCGCGGCATCACGGCCGCCTGCACCCGATGCAGGCCGAGGCCGCCGAATGCGAAGTCCATCGCGACGCCGACCGCCTCCGTCGCCAGGCCCTGCCCGTTGCGCCGCTCGGCGATCGAGTAGCCGAGATACGCGTTCTGGAAGATGCCGCGGAAGATCTGGCTGAGCGCGATCCGTCCCACGAGCTGCGAGTCGAGGAAGATCCCGAACGCGTGGCGCCGGTCCGCGAGGGCGTCCGCGGCGGCCGCTTCGATGTCGGCGGCCTGGGCGTCGAGGGTGAAGAATTCGTTTTCGCGCACAGGCTCCCACTGCTCGAGGAACCCGCGATTCTCCTCCATGTACGCGAGCAAGGCCGGCGCGTCGTCGGCGGCTAGGTGCCGAAGCAGGATCCGTTCACCGCGGAGCTCCACGGACGGTATGGTCGCACCGTGGAAGCCGCACAGCACGATGCCGTCGTCGAGCTTCTCCGACGCGACCTCGACGGCTCCGAGTACGACGAGATCCGCGACCTGTGGAAGAAGCACTCGATCGCCGAGGACGAGCGCGACCTGCCCGGGCTGATCTCCACGCTGACCGAGGACTGCGTCTACGAGCTCGTCCAGACCGGCGACCGCTGGGAGGGACACGAGGGCGCAGCGCGCTTCTACACGCAGCTGCTGACCGCGTTTCCGGACATCAAGTTCGAGCTGACCAACATCGTGATCGGGCCGCAGGGCGTCTGCGAGGAGGCGCACGTCACGGGTACGCACGAGGCCGAGTGGCTCGGGCAAGCGCCGACGGGCGAGCGGATCGAGTTCCGCGTCGTCATCCTTTTTCCGTGGAGCCCGAAAAAGCGGCTCTTCGAAGGCGAGCGCGTCTACTTCGACGCACCTACGCTCGTCGCCGGCAACTCGACGTAGAAGACTGCGCGCGCCCCGCTACGCGCGACTTCGGCCGCCGAGCTCCTCGAGCCGTTCACGGCGTAACTCGTCGCGCTCGCCACGCTGCAACCGCTCGAGCACGTCGTGGAGGGTCGAGCCCAGCGTGGTGGGATCGAACGGCTTCGACACGTAGCCCACGGCTCCGAGCTCGTAGCCGCGCAGGAAGTCGGCAGATTCCGCGCGCGCTGTGAGGAACACGACGGGAATGTCTCGCGTCGCCTCGTCGTCCGCAAGTCGCGCGGCGACCTGCCAACCGTCGATCTGGGGCATCATCACGTCGAGCAGGACGAGATCAGGTCGGAGCTCGCGTGCCAGACGGAGCGCCGTCGTCCCGTCCGGCGCCTCCTCGGTCTCGAGCTGCTCGAGCCGCAGGTTCACCCGGCAGAGGAGCCGGATCGACGCCTCGTCGTCCACGACGAGTACCAGCGGCCGCTCGCGCGGAGGCGAATCGTGCGCGAGCTCGCTGGGTTCGATCGCGTGTGAGTGAGTCAGGCGTCTTCCTTCCGCGGCTGCGGATGCAGTAGCTCGATGGTAGGCCGAAATCGCCACAACGCCTAGTGCGCGGCGTGTGCGTTTGCTCATACGGATGTTACGGTGCCGCGCTGATCCCGACTCTGCGGCAGAGGAGGACAGAGTGGCAACGAGACGATCGCTCCACATCGGCCTCAACTCCGTCGATCCGGGCCACTACGACGGATGGGACGGAACGCTGATGGCCTGCGAGTTCGACGCCGCCGACATGCAGAAGCTGGCGGAGAGCCGCGGATTCGAGCCGACGAAGCTCCTGACCCAGGAGGCCACGGCCGATGCGGTGATCGCCGCGATCGAAAAGGCTGCGAACGAGCTTTCCGCCGGCGACTTCCTCTTCCTGACGTATTCCGGCCACGGCGGCCAGGTGCCCGACAAGAACGGCGAGGACGAGCCCGATCGTTCGGACGAGACCTGGGTGCTGTACGACCGCCAGCTCGTCGACGACGAGCTCTACGCGCTCTGGGCGAAGTTCGAGCCGGGCGTACGCGTCCTCGTCCTCTCCGACAGCTGCCACAGCGGGTCGGTGCTCAAGGACATCGAGGACAAGGAGGCGGTGCCGAACGTCGTTGCCGACCGCGAGACGGCCGCCGCCCAGTCACCACGGCGCCGCGCGCTCCCACTCGACGTCATGGTCAAGACCTACAGGGCCCATGCGGACGAGTACGACGCGATCCAGGAGGCCGTGCCGAGCTCGGCGGACACCAACGTGGGCGCGAGCGTGCTGCTCATCTCGGGGTGCCAGGACGACCAGCTCTCGATGGACGGCATCAGCAACGGGCTCTTCACGGAGACGCTGCTCGGCGTCTGGGACGAGGGCCGCTGGCAGGGCGCCTACCCGAGCTTCCACCAGGCGATCGTCGCGAAGATGCCGCAGGAGCAGCAGCCGAACCTGATGCAGGTCGGCGACTCGGCATCGGGGTTCGAAGCCGAGGATCCGTTGCAGTGAGCGGCGGTCCGACGCTCTAGCGGCGCTCGTGGCAGGCTGGGCCGTCGTCATCGGCGTCGACGACTACGGCGCGGACGAGCTCGCGCTCTCCGGCGCCGTCGGCGACGCCGAGTCGTTCCGCGACTGGCTGCTCGAGGCCGGGCTGGTCCCGCCGAACCAGCTCGTCTTTCTCGCGTCGCGTGCCGGCGGCGGAGACGCCGGCTTCGGGATCCCCGCGAAGGACACCGTCGTCGCCGCGATCAACCACGTGATCGCCGCGAGCGGCGGCGAGGCCGACGCCCTCTACTTCTTCTTCTCCGGCCACGGCTTGACGACCTGGGTCTCCGGGCGGGAGGAGGGCGCCATCCTCATGCCGGGCTTCGACGACGACCACCCGGAGCACTCGCTCTCGATCCGGTCGGTGCTCGAGTTCTTCGAGACCGTCCAGTTCAAGGACCAGTTTTTCTTCGTGGACGCGTGCCGAAGCGCGCCGAAGCGCGAGTTCGACATCGGTCGCTGGCCGATCCCGCGCCGACGCGATCCGGGTAAGCCGCCGGTGCAGCAATTCGTGCTCTACGCGACCTCGCCCGGTCTGACGGCGGCGGAGGATCGCTGGCGGGGGATGGGCGAGTTCACCAAGGTGCTGATTCCCGCGCTGCGGGGCGGCGCCAAGGCGTGGTCTTGGGAGCGCAACTGCTACGAGGTGCGCTGGGAGAAGCTCGCCGACCACGTCAAGGCGGCGATGGAGGCGGCCAGAGTCGAGGCGAGGCACGGCCGGGAGGCCCCCGAGGGCGGCTGGCCGATCCAGGTCCCCCAGGACGCCGGGAGCCGCGGCGTCGAGGGACGACAGCGCGACGCGCTGCTCGTCTCCATCGCACGCACCGGAGTCGATCCGCTGGAGCTGAAGATCACGCTCGAGGCGCATCCGCGGTACGACGAGGCCGAGATCAGCATCCTCGACGCCGTCGCAGAGCCCGTGGCGACGGCGCTGAAGATCGAGGGCGAGCAACACGTGTTCACGCTGCCGCCGAAGACGTACGCCGTCGTCGCGCGCACGACCGACCGGCGGGTGGGGCGCCTCGACGCGCCGATCGAGCTGTACGACGGCCCGCTGGAACGGTCGATCGGCCTCGAGCCCGACGAAGCGGCGCCGGGCGAAGTGTCCGAGCCCGTCGGCCCGGGCGAGCCGAGAGGGACGGGGACCGGGACCATCGCCGTGGAGGCGGCCGATCCGCTGACGGTCGTCGAGCTGCGGGACGACTCGGGCGAGGTGCTCGAGGCGAAGCCCGTGGGGGAGAAGCTGGCGGCGTCGTTCGTGCGGCCGGCCGGGTTCTACCGGGTCGGCGTCGTCGGGCCCGACGGACCGGGCGAGGACCAGTTCGTGGTGCTCGAGCCCGGGCCCGAGGTGAGGCCGGAGCCGCCGAAGCCACCGGAGGCGAGCGCGCGGACCGTCGAGCTCGCGGAGGCGGCCGGCGGCCGCTACGACGCCGAGGCGCGGACGGTCGCGCTCGAGGAGGCGGGCGAGGCGCTGGAGTGGGCGGCGCCGTCGACGATCCTCGCCGTCGCGCTCGGCGCATCGGTCGGGGGGCGGCCCAGCCCGTTGATCGAGTCGCCGATCGAGTGCGTTGCCGAGGGCGACTCGGGAATCTCGTTCCACGGGGTCGCCGCAGGCGGCACTGTCGAGGCGCTC
>DATFQE010000035.1:0-9565 GCA_035264445.1 Gaiellaceae bacterium
AGCAGCGGGCCGACCAGGTAGCCGGCGGAGCCCGTGGCGGCGACGAGCGAGTTGGCGCGCGCGACGTCCGACGGCGCGACGAGGTTCGGGATCGCTGCCGCCGAAGCGGGCTCGAAGGGGCTCTGGGCCACCGCGGAGATCGCGAGCAGGCCGACGAGGGCCGCGGGCTCCCCGGTAAGCGCCATCGCGGTCGAGACCGCCGCGGCGGCGAGATCGGCGGCGACCATGACGGTCCGGCGGTCGTAGTGATCTCCGAGCCAGCCCGCAAATGGCGCCGCCAGGACGGTGCCGACCACTCCCGCGAAGAGCGCGGCCGAGACCCAGGCCGCCGAGCCCGTCTGATCGTACACGGCGGCGATGAGGGCGATGTACGCAGCCGAGCCCCCGGTCAGCGAGATCAGCCGGCCGAGTGCCAGCCGTCGGGCGATCCGCATGTCAGGAGTGGATCGTTCGCAGCACCCTCGCGGGGTTCCCGACCGCGACGACGCGGGACGGCAGGTCCCGCGTGACGACTGCGCCCGCGCCGACAACGGTGTCGTCGCCGATCGTCACGCCCGGGCAGACGATCGCGCCGCCGCCGAGCCAGACGTTGTCGCCGATCGTGATCGGCGCTCCGTACTCCCAGCCCTCGCGCCGTGGTTCCGGGTCGACGGGGTGCGTCGCCGCGAGCAGTTGCACGTTGGTCGCGATCTGGCAGTGAGCGCCGATCCGAACCGCGGCCACGTCGAGGATCACGCAGCCGTAGTTGACGAAGGTACGGGCGCCGATCGAGATCTGGCTGCCGTAGTCGCAGCGAAACGGCGGCTTCACGACGACGCCGTCGCCGACCTCGGCGAGCAGCTCGCGCAGCAGGCGGTCGCGCTCGTCCTGCTCGGTGTGACGGGTGACGTTGTAGCGCTCGAGCAGCTCCTGGGCGCGGGCATGGTCGGCCGCGAGCTCCGGGTCGTCGGCGATGTAGAGCTCGCCGCGCAGCATTCGCTCCTTCATCCGAAGAACCGTAAGCGGTCGGAATGCCGTCCGGAACCGTGTCGTTTGTTCCGGACGTGAAGCCCGTCGGGATCCTCTACGAGCACCCGCAGTGGTTCGTGCCGCTGTTCGAGGAGCTCGAGCGGCGCGACATCCCGCACGAGCGCGTCCACGCGGCCGAGCTCGCGTTCGACCCCGCCGACCGCGAACGGCGCTATTCGCTCGTCGTGAACCGCATGAGCCCGTCGAGCTGGACGCGCGGCCACGAGCGCGCGCTCTTCTCGACGCTCCACTATCTCGCCCACCTCGAGGAGATCGGCACGCCCGTGCTGAACGGTCACGACGCCTATCTGGTCGAGCTCTCGAAGGCGAGGCAGATCGGGCTCTTCGCGCGCCTTGCCGTCGCGCACCCGCGCACGCGCGTGATCGACGATCCGTGGCGGGTGGCCGAGGCGGCGCGCGACCTCGAGTTCCCGGTTCTCGTGAAGCCGAACGTGGGCGGGAGCGGCGCCGGGATCGTCTCGTTCGCGACGCGGGATGCGCTCGCCGAGGCCAGGATCGAGCTCGGCGTCGACGGAGCGGCGCTCGTGCAGGAGCAGCTGCCGGCCGCGGGCGACGCGATCGTCCGGATCGAGATCCTCGACGGCCGCTTCCTGTACGCGATCCGGATCCTCCTGCTGCCCGGGAGCTTCAACCTCTGCCCGGCCGACTACTGCGAGTTGCCGGGCATCGCCGACGGCGTCTCGGGTCGCGGGCTGCCGATCGAGGCGTTCGACCCGCCCGCCGACGTCGTCGAGGACGCGAAGCGGATCGTCGAGGCCGCGGGAATGGACCTCGGCGGCGTCGAGTACCTGGTCGACGCGCGGACGGGAACGCCGATGTTCTACGACGTCAACGCCCTGTCGAACTTCGTCGCGAATGCGCCTGAGATCGTTGGATTCGATCCCTTTGAGCGGCTTGTCGACCTGATCGCCGAGCGCGCCGGGATCGCCACAGCAGCGCACGTCTAAAGCGTCACTTGACAGGCGAACGTGTGTTCGTGTAGAACATACGTTCCCATGATCGCCTGCATCGTCATCCCGGGGTTCGAGCTGCGCGCGGCGCTGCGTGTCCGGCCGGCGCTCGCGCTCGGGCCTGCCGCGCTCGCGCCGGTCGAGGGAGAGGAGCCCGTGATCGGGCCGGTGACGGCGGCGGCCGAGTCGGCGGGGGTCAGGCCCGGCATGCGTCTTGGGGAGGCGCTCGCCACCTGCCCCTCGCTCGCGCTCGTCGAGCCCGACCCGGCCGGAGCGGAGCAGGCATGGGAGGAAATCGTCCGCAAGGTCGAGGACGTCGGCATCGCCGTAGAACCGGTTGGGCCGGGTTGTGCGTATTTCGATACACGCGGCGTCGAGCGCCTCTACGGCGGCGTCGAGGGGGCGCTCCGCCGCGCTCTGTCCGCCGTGGGCTCGAGCTGGGATCCACGTGCCGGCGCGGCCGAGCGGCGGTTCGCGGCCCTCGCGGCTGCGAACGTCGCTCGGCCAGGCCAGGCGCTCGTCGTCGACGACGGCCGTACCGCGGGCTTCCTCGCTCCGCTGCCGCTGGAGCTGCTGCCGCTCGAGGAGCGCCGCCGCGAGGAGCTCGCCGAGCTCGGCATCCGCCGGGTCGGCGACCTCGCCGCGCTTCCCGCGGCCGCGGTCGGAGAGCGGCTAGGCATCGACGGTCGCAAGGCGTGGGAGGTCGCGCGCGGGGCGCAGGGGAGACGCGTCCGCGCACGGAGGCCCGCCGCCGAGCTCGCCGAGGTGCTCGAGTTCCCCGAGGCGGTCGGGAACGAGCTCACCCTCCGCCGGGCGCTCACCGTGCTGCTCGACGCGCTGCTCGCGCGACCCGAGCGCGCCGACCGGCTCGTCCGCAAGCTCGCGCTGTCGGCGCGGCTGGTCGGCGGCGGCTCCTGGCGGCGGACGCTGACTCTGCGCGAGCCCAACGCCGAGCGCGACCGCCTTCGCGTCGCGCTCGGGCCCAAGCTGACCGAGCTGCCGGCGCCCGCCGTCACGCTCAAGCTCGAGGCGGTCGAGCTTGCGAGCTCGACCGGTCGGCAGCTCGAGCTGGTCAAGCCGGAGGGCGACGAGCTCGCCTCCCGGCTCGGCGAAGGCCTCCGTCAGGTGCGTGCGAGCACCGGCGGCGGCGCAGTCTGCACGGTCGTGGAGGTGGCGCCCTGGTCACGGATTCCCGAACAGCGCGCACT
Organism: Gaiellaceae bacterium; assembly: GCA_035264445.1. Lineage (GTDB taxonomy): Bacteria > Actinomycetota > Thermoleophilia > Gaiellales > Gaiellaceae > DATFQE01. The sequence goes on from DATFQE010000035.1 coordinate 3,188, forward strand.
GCTCGTCGCGCGGGACGAGTAAATGAGCCGCGGCCCGCCCTCGTCGAGGCCCGGGTCGACGGTTCGCCTGCCCATGTGAACCGCCAGGGCGTTGCGTTCGTCCGCGAGGAGTGGCGTGTCGTCGACCGCTGGTGGACGGAGGACCCCGTCGACCGCCGCTACTTCGAGGTCGTCCTCGAGACCGGCGAGAACACCGTCGTCTTCCGCGATGAGGAACAGGGCTGCTGGTTCAGCCAGCGCGGCGTCTGACCCCGGCCGCGAACCCGCCGTCGGGCGTGTGCAGGTTGAGGAACCGCGCCGGAGCGTCCACGCGGCCGATCCCGTGCACGACGCCGATCGGAGCGGAGACGAGCGTCCCGGCCTCGGCGCGCAGCTCCTTGCCCTCCGGGAGGAAGACGGCCTCGCCCTCGAGCACGAAGAACGTGTCGACGTGGTCGTCGTGATGATGGAGGTCGACGCCGCTCCAGGCCGGCTCGACGGCGAGCTCGAGCAGGGACACCTCGGGCCGTTCCGCGCGGATCGTGATCGAGCTCGCGGTGGCGGGCATCTCCGAGCGCACGCCCTCACCGTCTGCGGCGACGATCGCGGCTCCGGGACCGCCGGCCTCCTCGACGTCGTGGATGTCGAAATCGGCCGGGTCCGGCTCCTCGCCCGCTATCGCCGCGCGCAGATAGCCGCTGAACCCTCCGGGCGCGTGGACGTTGAGGAAGCGAGCGCCCTTGCCCTCCGCGGTCGTGAACGAGTGGACGACGCCCGGCGGCACGCAGACGCTCGTCCCCGGCAGCGCGCGCACCGTGTCCTCGCCGGCCTCGAACACGAGCTCTCCCTCGAGGACGACGAACGCGTCGACATGGTGCTCGTGGAAGTGGGGCCCGGGCCCCTCGTAGTCGGCGCCGACCGTGAACTCCAGGACGTCGAGCTCGGGCAACGCCAGCTTGATCAGGTGCTCGGCGTCGAGCCGCTCGCCCTCGCCCGGGCGCGAGACGACAGCGTTCATCGGCGCGGAGCCTAAGTGGTCGAAGGCCTCCCGCGCACACAGCACGCTGGTCTCGGCGACCGGCCGTACGAGGTGCCTCACAGCGAGCGACGCGCTACGCGCCCGAGCGACCGACGCGTGCGTGTAACTGGGACGCGTAGCGTGCCGCGAAGCGCGCCGTACGTCGAGCTGCACGCGCACTCCGCGTACTCGTTCCTCGACGGCGCCTCGCATCCCGAGGAGCTGGCGGCCCGCGCGGCCGAGCTCGGCTATTCCGCCCTCGCCGTCACGGACCATGACGGCCTCTACGGCTCGCTCGAGTTCGCGCATGCGGCGAAGGCGTTCGGCGTCCGGCCGATCACCGGCGCCGAGGTCACGCTCGCGGACGGCGCGCACGTCACGCTGCTCGTCGAGAGCGCGCACGGCTACGCCAACCTCTGCCGGCTCCTCACGGAGGCGCACAGGCACACCCGGCTACCGGGCCACGCTACGCGTCCTATGCACAACCCACCGGCGCTCGACCAGACGCTGCTCGAGGAGCTCAACGAGGGCCTCGTCTGCCTGTCGGGCTGCGCACGTCACGGCCTCGGCGTCCACGACCCGAACGCGGCCGCCCGGCTCGCCGCCGCCTTCGGGCGCGACCGCTTCTACGTCGAGCTCCAGCGCCCGTACGAGCGAGGCGACGCACGCCGGAACGCCCGGCTTCGCGACCTCGCCGAGACACTAGGCGTCGCGACCGTCGTCACCGGAGACGCGCACGCGCATCACGTCTCGCGAGCGGCGCTCCAGGACGCGCTCGTGGCGATCAAGAACCGCACCTCGCTCGAGGGCAGCGAGCGTGAACGCCGAGGAAACCGCGAGGGCGTCCTGCTCGACCCCGCGGACGTCGGCGACCGTTTCCCCGACGACCGCGACGCCGTCGCGCGCACCGTCGAGCTCGCCGAGCGGCTCGAGTTCGACCTCACGCAGGAGCTCGGCTACCGCTACCCGGACTTCTCCGACGGGCGAGACCCCGCAGACGTCCAGCTCGCGCGCGTCTGCAACCGTGCCTTCGAAGAGCGCTATGGGGGAGCAAACGGCCATAAGCGTCGGGCCAGAGAGCGCCTCGACGAGGAGCTCGCGCTGATCGCCGAGCTGAAGCTGAGCGGCTTCTTCCTGCTGCACTGGGAGGTGCTCGAGCTCGCGCGCGAGGTCGCCCGCGAGGTCCGCGGCCGTGACTCGCCGAGGCACTCGCTCCCGCCGGGCCGCGGCCGCGGGAGCTCGGTCGGCTCGCTCGTCTGCTACCTGACGGGCCTCTCGCACGTCGACCCGGTCGCCGCCGACCTCTCGCTCGGCCGCTTCATCAACCGCGAGCTCGAGGCGGTCCCCGACATCGACCTCGACTTCCCGCGCGACATCCGCGAGAAGCTGATCGTCGCCGTAACCGACCGCTACGGCCGCGAGCACGCGGCGCTCGTCGCGAGCTTCGCCACGTACCGCTCGCGCGGCGCGATCCGCGACCTCGGCAAGGCGCTCGGCCTCCCGTTCGGCGAGCTCGAGCGGCTCGCGCGCGTCTCAGACGGCTGGAACGCGAAGCGCGTCGGGGAGGAGCTGGCGCTGCTACCGGAGGCCGAACGCCGCCTCGCGTCGCCGCGGTGGCGCGCGTTCGGCGAGCTCTGCGGCGAGATCGCCGGCCTGCCCAGGCACATCTCGCAACACCCCGGCGGGATGGTGATCTCGTCGCGCCCGCTCGTCGAGCTCGTCCCCGTGATGCCGTGCGCGATGGCCGGCCGGCAGATGTGCCAGTGGGACAAGGACTCCTGCTCGGACGCGGGCTTCCTCAAGATCGACCTGCTCGGCCTGGGGATGCTGTCCGCCGTCGAGGACTGCGTCGACCAGGTCGCGCGCGCTACGCGCCCCAGTATCACGGTCGACCTCTCGCGCATTCCGCTCGACGACAGGGACGTCTTCGCCGAGATCCAGAAGGCGGACACCGTCGGCGACTTCCAGATCGAGAGCCGCGCGCAGATGCAGGTGATCCTGCGCACGCGCCCCGAGACGATCGAGGACATCATGACCCAGGTCGCGCTCGTGCGACCGGGGCCGATCCAGGGCAAGGCGATCCATCCGTACGTCGAGCGGCGCCAGAAGCTGCGCGACGACCCAGGCTACGTCCCGCCGGCCGACCATCCGCTCCTCGAGGAGCCGCTTCGCGCCACGCTCGGGGTCGTCGTCTTCCAGGACCAGGTGCTCGACGTCGCCATGGCGCTGGCCGGTTTCACGGTGGGAGAGGCCGAAGGGCTGCGCCGCGCGATGAGCCGCAAGCGGAGCGAGGCGGCGCTGGAGGCCTACCGCGAGCGCTTCGTCGAGGGAGCGCGCGGCAAGGGAGTCGCCATGGAGCTCGCGAACGAGGTCTACGACAAGCTCGTCGCCTTCTCCGGGTTCGGGTTCCCCAAGTCGCACGCCGCCGCGTTCGGGCTGCTGGCCTACCAGTCGGCGTGGCTGCGGCACCACCATCCGGCCGAGTTCCTCTGCGCGCTCCTGAACGAGCAGCCGATGGGCTTCTACCCACCGTCGACGCTCGTCCGCGACGCGCAGCGACGCGGAGTCGAGGTGCTCCCGCCGGACGTCAACCGCAGCGCTGCGAAGTGCTCGGTGCAGGACGACGCCGTGCGCGTGGGGCTCGAGTACGTCGACTCGCTCGGCGAGGACGACGCGGCCGCGCTCGTCGCGGAACGCGCGCGCGCCGGGCCGTTCACGACCGTCGTCGAGCTGGCCCAGCGCGCGCCGTTGAGCAGGGACGAGGTGGAGGCGCTCGTCGCATCCGGCGCCTGCGACTCGCTCGGCGGCTCACGACGGGCGCTGCTCTGGGAGCTCGGGCTGGTCCCTCGGGCGGAGTCCGTTCCGGGGACCCGCGGGGAGGAGCACCAGCTCCCGCTACCGCTCGATCCGACCGCCGAGACGCCCGACCTGCCCGAGCAGACGCTGTGGGAGCGGATGCTCGCGGACTACCGGCGCACGAGCCTCTCCGTCGGCGTGCATCCGCTCGAGCTCCTGCGGCCGCACCTTCCGAACGGCGTCCTCTCGAGCGAGCAGCTCCGTGCAGCGCGGAACCGGGCGCAGGTGGCCGTGGCCGGGATGACCGTCGCCCGCCAGCGCCCGGCGACCGCGAACGGCGTCGTCTTCATGCTGCTCGAGGACGAGCACGGCCAGATGAACCTGATCGTGCCGCCGTCCGTCTATGAGCGCTACCGCGCCGTCGTCCGCGGCGAGCCGCTCATCCTCGCGCGTGGCCGCTTCGAGTGCGAGGGCGAGGCGCGCAACGTCCTCGTCCGTGAGCTCGAGACGCTCGGGCCGCTCGCACGCCGTCTCTCGCGCGCGGACGTGCACGGCTCGTTGCCCGCGGCGCACCACTTCGGGCACCGCTAGCGGATCAACCACCGGCGCGCAGGATCGGAAAGCGCTTCCTGAAGGCGCGGTCGAACGATTCCTCGTACTCCTCGGCGGCCTCGCCCTCGAGCGCGGCCGCGTACGCGTCGCGCATCTCCTCGAGCTCGTCGGTCGCGATTTCGACCAGGTCGAGGAGCTCGGAATAGCGCTCCTCGGGCTCGTCGGCCGCGCCGGAGTACGCATCCCGGGCGTCCGCGATGCGACCGAGGAGCTCGGCGTTCTCGTGCTCGAAGACGTCCAGCTGGCGCCCGATCGCGTCGGTGAAGCGGCGCCGGCGGAAGCTCACGGGGCGAGCTCGCGGTACAGCCGCAGGTGCGCGGCCGCCGCCGCGTCCCAGGTCAGCTCGTCGCGCGCGCGCCGCGCACCGGCTCTGGCCGCCTCCAGTGCATCGGTGTCCCCGATCAGCTCGGCGATCGCGCCTGCGAGCGCGTCGACGTCGCCTGCTGTGACGACGCGGCCGGCCTGGAAGCGGCGAACCGGCTCGGCCAGCCCGGCGACGTCGTACGCGACGACCGGGACGCCTGCGCCCAAGGCGCGCAGGAGCGCGCCGCTCTGGTCGATCTCCGGCCGGTAGGGGAAGACCGCGACGGTCGACTCGCCGAGCGCGGCGTCGACCTCGTCGTTGCCGAGGTAACGGAGCCGCCACTCGGCCCGCTCGCCCGCCGCGGCCCGGTAGGGCTCGATCGGCTCGAGAGCCTCGCCGGCGATGAGCAGGCGCGCTCCGTCTGCGCGCTTCACGGCCTCGATCGCGTCGCCGAGGCCCTTGTAGGGGCGGATCATCCCGAGCGCGAGCACGGTGTGGCCGTCGTCCCGCCTCGGCGGATCGCTCGGGAACACGGGGTGGGGGATGACCCGGAGCCGCTCGGGATCGGCGCCGATGCCGGCCAGCGTCTCTCGGCCCCGCTCGCTGTGGACGACGACGCGGTCGAAGCGGTCGAGGAGGCGGCGCCAGAGGTCGACCTTGGCGGCGGTGCGGCGTGGCAGCAGGTCGTGGGCCGTGAACACGAGCGGCGCGCGGGAGCGGAGCAGACGGGCGTCCAGCTGCGGCGCGGCGAGCCACTGAAGGTGGAGGACGTCGGCGCGCCTGCGTGCGAGGCGGGCGAGCCCAAGCGGGTGCTCGAGCGCCTTCAGCGGCAGCCGCATTCGCGAACGCCGGAAGAACCGCGAGCTGACCGGGTAGAACAGCTCGTTCCGGCGATACCCGTCCGGGGCGATCGTCTCGCCGAAGCGAAAGCGCGAGGTAGCGAGCTCGACCTCAACGCCCGCCCGCGCCAGCGACGAGGCGAGCTCGTGGTCGTACTCGGGCGTGAAGGAAGACGGGTCGGCGAGGACGATCCGCAACGGGCCTAGAGTAGTCGCGTGCTCGTCCGAACCTGGAACGTCTTTCACGGCCGCTCGCATCCGCCCGGGCGCGGAATGTTCCTCGAGCGCATGATCCAGCTTGCGACCGCCGACCGGCCCGACGTCCTCTGCCTCCAGGAGGTCCCGCCCTGGGCGCTCGAGCGTCTGGGGAAGTGGAGCGGGATGACGGTCTTCGGCGAGGTGGCGGCGCGGCCGTCGATCGGGCCGCTTCCCTCGACCGCGGAGGTCGGTCGCCGCCTGACGGCGCTCGATCCACCGCGGTTCCGCGGGGCGTTCGCCGGGCAGGCGAACGCGATCCTGCTCGCTCCCGCGCTACGCGCGCTCGAGCGCGACTCGATCGTGCTCAATACCCGCGGCTTCCGTCGCGCTCAGGCGCGCTGGGTCGGCCTGCCGCTCGTGGACGAGCTCTACTGGGCCAAGGAGCGGCGGGTCTGTCAGTCGGTGCGCGTCGCGTTCCCCGACGGGCGGGTCGCGTGGCTCGCGAACTTCCACGCGACGGGGTCGAAGGACAAGCGCATCCCCGACTCAGAAGTGATGCGGGCGGCGACGTTCGCCGACGCGCTGGCCGCCCCCCACGACGTGTGCGTGCTGGCCGGCGACTTCAACATCAC
>DATFQE010000036.1:0-7594 GCA_035264445.1 Gaiellaceae bacterium
CCTGGCGCCCTTCGAGACCGCGTCGTCCACGCGGCCCTTGACGGTCGCCAGCGCGTCCTCGTTGATGAGCGGCCCGATGATCGTGTCGTGCTCCTTCGGATCGCCGGCCTTGAGCCCCTTCGTCTTCTCGACGAGCCGCTCGACGAAGGCGTCGGCGATCGGCCGCTCGACGACGATCTTCCGCGCGGACATGCAGATCTGGCCCTGGTGGAGGAACGAGCCGAACGCGGCGGCGTCGACCGCGTAGTCGAGGTCGGCGTCCTCGAGGACGAGGAGCGGGTTGTAGCCGCCGAGCTCGAGCACGACGCGCTTGAGGTTGCGTCCGGCCGCCTCGGCGAGCTTTCGCCCCGTTTCGGTCGAGCCGGTGAAGTTGATCCGGCGCACGGCGGGATGCTCGGTGAGCTCCTCGCCGATCGGCCCGGCTTCGCCCGGCCCGTGCGTGACGATGTTGAGGACGCCGGGCGGGAAGCCGGCCTCGGCGAAGATCTCGCCCCAGAGCAGGCCGCCCGAGATCGGCGACCACTCCGACGGCTTCAGCACGACGGTGTTCCCGTACGCGATCGGCGCCGTGATCGCCCGCAGGGAGAGGATCAGCGCGGCGTTCCACGGCGCGATCGCGCCGACGACGCCGACCGGCTGCCTGATGCCCATCGCGAACGTGCCGGGGACGTCAGAGGGGATCACCTCGCCCGTCGCCTGATAGCCCGCGTTCGCCGCCTGCCGAAGCAGATTCGGCGTGAAGCCCATCTGGAACATGCCGAAGCCAAACGTGCACCCGGTCTCGCGCGCGAGCAGCTCTACGACTTCGTCGCGGCGGCTCTCGAGGACGTCGGCCGCGCGCAGGAACATCCCCTGGCGCGCCCCGGGAGGCGTCTGCGACCAGGCCGGGAAGGCCTCCGCGGCGGCCTCGATTGCGCGCCGGGCATCCTCCCGGCCTGCCGACGCCACCATGGCGACGACATCGCCGGTGTATGGGTCGCGGTTCTCGAACGAGCCGCCCCCGCCGGCCTCGACCCAGTCGCCGCCGATGTGGAGGCGCCGCTCGGTTGTCTCGATCGTGGTCATTGCGACCTCCTTTGGCTCTCGATGGTCATTGGCCGACCGTCGCCGCGGCGGGCTCGTCCGTCTCCGCGGCTCCAGGCTCGACCTGTTCTCGCTTGATCTGCCGGTACACGTGCGCGCGTAGGTGGGCGAAGTCGGCCAGCTCCTTCGTCGCGATCTGGTCACGGGGCCGCGGCAGGTCGACCCGGACGATCTCCTTCACCTCGGTTGGCGCGTGGGTGAGGACGACGACGCGGTCGGCGAGGTACACCGACTCGTCGATGTCGTGGGTGACGAAGAGGATCGTGATCCCGTACTGGTCGCGCACCCGGAGGGTGAGGTCCTCGAGGTCGCCGCGAGTCTGTGCGTCCACCGACGCGAACGGCTCGTCCATCAGCAGGATCGACGGCTGGTAGGCGAGCGCCCGCGCGATCGCGACCCGCTGCTGCATCCCGCCGGAGAGCTGCCACGGGTAGCGGTTGGCGAACGCATCCAGGCCGACGGCCGCGAGCGACTCCTGCACGAGCGCCTTGCGCTCCTTGCGGCCGAGCTTCTTGTGGCGGAGCGGGAGCTGGACGTTGTTCGCGACCGAGGTCCACGGCATCAGCGAGCGGCTGTACTCCTGGAAGACGAGCGCCATCTCCTCGGGCGGCCTCGTGACCGGCTTCCCGCGCAGGAGCACGGTGCCCCTGGTCGGCCGCAGCAACCCGGCTACGCACTTGAGCAGCGTCGTCTTGCCGCAGCCCGAAGGGCCGACGACGCAGAGGAACTCGCCGTCCTCCACGACGAGCGACACGTCCTCGATCGCGCGGGTCGCCTTGGCGCCGGCGCCGTACGTCTTGCCCACGCTGTCGATCTCCAGTAGCGCCGTGGTCCTCTCCTCTCTACTGCGGGGTCGCGGCCCGCCAGCCGCGGTGCCAGGCCAGGAAGTACCGCTCGGCGAGCGCGAACAGCAGGCTGAGCAGGTACCCGAGCAGCCCGATGAGGACGATCGCCGCCCACATCGGTCCCATCTGGAACGTGTTCTTCGAGATCAGCAGCACGTAGCCGACGCCGCTCGTGCTCGAGAAGTACTCGGCGACGACCATGATGATCACTGCCAGAGCGAGGCTGACGCGCATGCCGGCCGCGATCTGCGGCATCGCAGCCGGTAGGACGATCCGCCTGATCCGCGCGAACCCGCGGACGCCGTAGGAGCGGGCCGTGTCGGCGAGCGTCGGGTCGATCCCGCGCACGCCGTCGATCGTGTTGAGCAGGATCGGGAAGACGCAGAAGAAGGCGATGAACGAGACCTTCTGGACGTTGCCGATCGAATGCAGGAGCACGACGGAGATCGGCAAGAGCGCGGGCGGCGGGATCGCGCGCCAGAACTCGATGTGCGGCATCGCCGCCAGCCGCCCCCAGCGCGAGAGCCCGAGCGGGATCCCGAGCGCCACGCCGACGACCGCGGCGATCCCGAAGCCGAGCACGATCCGCTCCAGGCTGGGCACGACGTGGGTCCCGAATTGCGAGAACAGCCACATGTCGCGGAACTGGACGAGGATGGTCGACAGCCTCGGGAAGTACTGCGACTGCGCGTGGACGGTCCACGCCTGCCACGCGACGAGTAGCGCGATCGGGACGGCGATCTCGGCTGCGACCTTGACGGCCGCTGATGTCCTCGTGCTCACAACACGCCCCGCTGCGAGGGATGCCAGCGCAACCCACGCCGCTCCACTGCGCTCATGGCGAGATGGATCGCCACGCCGAGGAACCCGGTGGCGAGCGCGTAGGCGTACAGGTCCTCGTTGAGCCCGTACGACGACGCCTCGTTCACCTTCTGACCGAGCCCGGGCACGCCCATGAACAGCTCCGCGGTGAAGGCGAGGATGAGCGACACCGTCGAGGCGATCCGCAGGCCGGTGGCGATGTACGGCACGGCGCCGGGCAGCGTGATCCGGTAGAGCCGCTCGTACCGTCCGAGGCCGAACGCGCGCGCCGTGTCGACCGCGACCGGGTCGACGTCGTGGACGCCGTACATCGTCTGGATCAGCAGCGGCCAGAACGCCCCGAACGCGGCGAGGAAGACCTCGCTCTTCAGCGTCGTCCCGAGCGTCAGGAACAGCACCGGAATCAGCGCCGCGGACGGAATCGGCCGCAGGAACTCGATCGGGACGCGGAACGCGCGGGCGGCGAAGTCGCTGGTGCCGAGCCCGATTCCGATCGGGACGGCGAGCGCGGTCGCGACGGCCAGACCGAGCGCCCACCCCCGGACGGTCTGGAAGAAGGCCGTCCAGAAGGCCTCGGTGTGCATGAAGTCCCAGAGTTTCGAGAACGTCGTGCTCGCCGCCGGGAGGTCGGTCTCGGAGATCAGCCCGCTCTTCGACAGGAGCTCCCAGATCAGGAGCGAGGCGACGATCGAGCCGATCGAGACGAGGACCACTGCGACGCGGTCGAACTGGAACACCCTCCGCGCTCGCGGGGCCTCGGAAGCCCGGACGGCGGTCACGACGTCACCGCGAGTCGCCATGGCGGTGATGTATATCGCATCCGACGCGGCGTGTTCGGTATGAGAACATATGGCCGCATCGTGGAACACGTGTCCCATGCCCCAGGCTCGGACTTCGTCCAGTCGCTCGCCCGCGGCCTCTCCGTCATTCGGGCCTTCGACGGGACACGGCCGGAGCTCGGGCTCAGCGAGGTCTCACGCGCGACCGGGCTCACCCGCGCGACCGCGAGACGCCTTCTGCTGACGCTCGTCCGCCTCGGCTACGTGCGCCAGGACGGCAACCGCTTCTCGCTCCGCCCGCGCGTGCTGGAGCTCGGCTACTCGTACCTCTCCGCGCTCAGCCTCCCCGAGCTGGCGCAGCCGCACATGGAGGCGCTGGTCTCGGAGGTGAACGAGTCATCGTCGATCGCGGTCCTCGACGACACCGACATCGTCTACGTCGTCAGGGTGCCGACGAGCCGGATCATGTCGATCACGATCGCGGTCGGGACGAGGCTGCCGGCTTACGCCACCTCGATGGGGCGGCTGCTGCTGGCCGCCCTCGATCGCGACGCACTCGAGGACCGCCTGGCCCGTATGGATGTGCACGCGCTGACTCCGACGACCGTCGCGCACGTCGACGGGCTCCGTGCCGAGCTCGATCACGTTCGGAGCCGCGGGTGGGCCGCAGTCGACCAGGAGCTCGAGCAGGGCGTCCGATCGGTCGCCGTACCGATCCACGACGCGAGCGGGACCGTATGTGCAGCGATGAACGTCTCCGTGCACGCCAGCCGGATGACAATGCAGGACCTCCGGAAGCAGGTGCTTCCGCGGCTTCTGCGGGCCGCCGAGGCAATCGAGAGGGACCTCGGCGCGATGGCGGCGCCGACGCCGCGTACCAGCCAACTGACAGAAAGGACGTGAGATGAAACGAGTCGGTAGAGGTTCCCGTCGGCGCGCGCCCGTTCTCGCGGCCGCGCTCGCGGCCGTCACCGCGGCAACGCTCTTCGGCGGGGCGACGGCGAGCGCCCGCGACACCGCCGGCAAGAAGCAGCTGGCAACAGTGACCGTGGCGACGCTGCCGATCGCGAACGCGCTGCCGCTGGACCTGGGGATCAAGAAGGGGTTCTTCTCGGCCCAGGGGATCGAGATCAACAAGCGCACGCTCCAGAGCGGCAACGACGTCGTGCTCGCGCTGGCGAACAACAACGGCGACATCGGCTACCTCGGCTTCGTCCCGATGATGATCGCCCGCACCCAGGGGATCCAGCTCACCACCGTGGCGGCCAGCGAGGTCGAGGGCACCAACGAGACCGACAACTGGCAGAACATCCTCGTCAAGGGCTCGAGCTCGATCCGCTCCCCGTCCGACCTGGCGGGCAAGACGATCGCCGTCAACGCGCTCAAGGGAGTCGGCGAGGTGATGATCAAGGCGGCGCTGAAGAAGCGCGGCGTCAACCCGGGCTCGATTCGCCTGCTCGCGCTGCCGTTCCCGTCCATGCGCTCCGCGCTGAACAACGGCCAGGTCGACGCCGTGTGGACGCCCGAGCCGTTCCTGTCGCAGATCCTCGGCGACGGCGGGCGGACGGTGTTGGCGCCCGGCCCGGTCCTGGGCAAGTTCTGGCCGATCGGCGGCTACGCGGCGATGAACGACTGGACGCGCAAGAACTCCAGCCTTGCGGCGAAGTTCAAGAAGGCGATCGACCAGTCGCTCACATACGCGCAGGCGCATCCCGAAGAAATCAGGGAGCTCCTGCCCGCGGCGACGCGCAACGTGCGGCTCCCGATCTGGAGCCCGATCGTCGACCGGGACAAGCTGACGCAGCTCGCGAAGTACTCCAAGGAGTTCGACGTCATCTCGACGCTGCCGAACCTGGCGGCGATGGTGCCGAGCAGCGTCACCGGCGGGAAGAACCTGCAGGGCACGGTCGGCAACCGCTTCATCACGCTGCGGCTCGACGGCAAGCCTGTCACGACACTGCGGCACGGCAAGTACACGTTCATCGTGTCCGACACCTCGAAGACCCGGAACTTCCAGCTCTCGGGCCCCGGGGTCAACAAGAAGACGAGCGTCAAGGGCACGGGTCGGAGCCTCTGGACGGTGACGCTCAAGAAGGGCAAGTACACGTTCGGCTCGAGCGGACGGCCTGTGCTCAAGCGGACGCTCAGGGTTCGCTAGCCGGGCTCTATGGAGGGCGCCTTCGGGCGCCCTCCCACTACCTCCAGACTTCCGCCGCGACCTCGACGATCAGGGCAAGCTTCGCCCACTGTTCGTCCTCGGTGAGGACGTTGCCCTCGACGGTCGAGGAGAAGCCGCACTGCGGCGAGAGGCAGAGCTGCTGGATCGGCGCATGCCTCGCCGCCTCCTCGATCCGACGCTTCAGCTCGTCCTTCGACTCCAGTTCGCCACGCTTCGTCGTGACGAGGCCGAGCACGACGTGCTTGTCGCCCTTCGGCAAGAAGCGCAGCGGCTCGAAACCGCCGGAGCGCTCGTCGTCCCACTCCATGAAGAAGCCGTCGACCTGGAGCTCGTTGAGGAGCGCCTCGGCGACGAAGTCGTAGCTGCCTTCCGCGGCCCACGAGGAGCGGAAGTTGCCGCGGCACATGTGCGTCGTGACGCTCATTCCCTCCGGCCGTCCGGCGAGCGCCTCGTTGATGTGGCGGATGTACTCGACGTGCTGCCGCTCGGCGTCGCCGCCGATCGACGCGATGTACTCGCGCTGGTGCGGGTCGTTCATGTAGGCGAGGCTCGTGTCGTCGAACTGAAGGTAGGTGCACGCGAGCTCGCCGAGCCGGCGCACCTCGTCGGCGTACGCCGCGGTGAGGTCGGCCCAGAAAGCGTCCAGGTCGGGATAGACGGACTCGTCGATCGCCGCCTTGCCGCCGCGGTAGTGGACCATGCTCGGCGACGGGATCGTCAGCTTCGGGACGTTCGTCGTGACGGTGTCACGGAGGAAGCTGAAGGCGTCGCCGAAGATCGTCTCCGAGACGCCGAGCTTGCCGTCGATGTGGAGCGCCGCGGGCGTGAACTCGATCTCGCCGTCCTCGTTGAAGAACTTGACCGCGATGTGGCCGGACTCCTTGGTGATCCCGTCGAGCTGGTAGATGAAGTCCATGTGCCACGACTCGCGGCGGAACTCTCCGTCGGTCGCGGACTGCAGGCCGACGCTCTCCTGCTTGGCGACGACGTCGCGGATCGCGTCGTCTTCGATCTCGCGCAATCCGTCGGCGTCGAGCTTGCCGGCGGCGAAGTCGTCGCGCGCCTGGAGCAGCCGCTTCGGCCTGAGCAAGCTGCCGACGTGGTCGGCGCGGAACGGCGGCTTCGTCCGCCGACCCGCGCGGGTGATGGTGGCCGTCTCCTCGTGCATGGAAAGCCTCCTCGCAGCCGCGAACTCGTCGCTGCGGACGCTATCTCAGCGGCGCTCGGAATGAGCCGATCAGCGCCGTGAGAAGCGCACCTGCGCCGGCTCGGTCGCGACCAGGCTAGTCGGCCTCGACGACCTCGAATCCGGCCTCCATCGAGCTGCCGGCCCCGTGGCTGCATTTGACGCGAACGCCGCCCGGCGGAAGCGGCAGCACGGTGGCACCGCTTACGCGCCGGCCGTCGACGGTCAGCGCGACGCCGCGCTCGTCGCTCACGTGAGCATTCACGTGAACGCCGTCATTGCGGGTCTGCACCCTCGGGGTCACCTGGAGCATCGTTCGCGAGCAGGTGATTTCGCCGACGGTCGCGGCCGGGTCCTCGTCGCTCCCTCCGCAGGCGGTGCACAGCGCCGCGAGGACGAGCGCGCAGACGGCAAGCGTCACGAACCTGGCTAGCACGGGACCGAGGAAGTGAGCGACCGTTTGGCGGTTAGGACGGCGATGCATTGCCCTCACCATCGGGACGCGGCGCGCAACGGAAGAGGCATAATCCAGACGTCATGTCGGTGTACTACGGCCACTCGTGCTATGCGAGTGCTTCCGTCGTAGCCCGGTACGTCTGTCGTTGCGGCCGCATCCACACGCGGCACGGCGCGTTGCAAGTGAACAGGCTGCCGCCGGGCTGGCACCAAACCAGCGACTTGGCCAGGCAGCCGGAGCCCG
>DATFQE010000037.1:0-8853 GCA_035264445.1 Gaiellaceae bacterium
ACCCCGGTCTCGCGCGAGCCGGTCAGGGTGATCACGGGCACGTCGGGATGGCGAACGAGCGCGTCGCCGACGGCGCCCCCGCCGCCGTGGACGATGTTGACGACACCCTTCGGGACGCCCGCCTCGGTCAGCAGCTCAACGAAGCGCTCGCCGAGCAGGGGTGTATCGGTCGCGGGCTTGAAGACGATCGTGTTCCCGGCGACGAGCGCCGGTGCGATCTTCCACGACGGGATCGCGATCGGGAAGTTCCACGGCGTGATCACGCCGACGACGCCGATCGGCATCCGCACGCTCATGTTGAACTTGTCGGGGAGCTCCGACGGCGTCGTCTGGCCGTGGAGGCGGCGGCCCTCGCCGGCCATGTAGTAGCTCATGTCGATCGCTTCCTGGACGTCGCCGCCCGCCTCCGCCTTCACCTTGCCCATCTCGCGCGACATCAGGTCGGTGAGGTCGTCCTTGGCCTCGGCGACGAGCTGCGCGAAGCGAAAGAGGATCTCGCCGCGCCTCGGGGCGGGCACCAGGCGCCACTCCTCGAAGGCGGCCCTCGCAGCGGCGACGGCGCGCTCGACGTCCTCGGGCCCGGACTTCGGGAAGACGCCGATCGTGTCGCCGTTCGCAGGGCTCGTCGACTCGAAGGTCTCGCCCGAAGCCGCGTCGACCCACTCGCCGTCGACGTAGTTCTTGAAGCTCTTGGTGCCGAGCAGAGCCATCGCCCGCGATGCTACCGAGCGACTACGGGATCGAGCGGTAGAGACGGAAGAACGTCGTCCGGAAGCCGCGACGCGGCCAGAAGCGGGACGCCAGGAGGTTCGTCACTCGCCAGTCGGTCAGCATCGACTCGTAGCCGTCCTCGCGGGCGCGCGCGAGCACTGCGTCGGTGAGCGCGACGCCGATCCCGGATCCGCGCGCTTCGGGAAGCGTCGCCGCGAACGCGAGGTACGACGCGCGCTCGGGAAGCGTGAGGCCGTGGTAGTGAATCGACAGCCGAGCGTCGCACGTCGACCAGCACGCCACCGCCCGACCGTCGAGGCACCCGATCAGGATCCGCTCCTCGTCGCCGGCGAGCGTCTTGTGCCACTCGTCCCGCACGAGGTCGCGCGTGGGCAGAGGGCGCTCCGAGAACACCGGCGCGGCTCGCTGATGCGTCGGCAGCGCGAGATCGACGTCGATGAGCGCCTCGACGTCGTCCGCCCGCGGCTCCCGGATCTCGAAGCGGTCGTCGCCGCCGACGCCGGCCTCTGTGGGCAGCTCGCGCACTGCCTGCGCCTGCTGCTGGCCGAACCCGAGCCGGAACCACGCGTCCACGAGCACAGGGTCGTTCGCCGGGACGACTGCGTAGTGGCGGCGCCGGCCGTCCTCGTACCAGCGCGCGGAAGCGAGCGAGTAGAGATCGCGGATGTCCTCGGCGTCCTCGACTGCATGGCCGGCCGCCTCCACCCAGACGTTGTCGCCCCACGTGTCGGCGTCGCGCGGCGCGCCGAGCAGAAAGCCGACGAGCCCGTCCCCACGCAACGCGGCCGCGCCGGACACGTCCTCCGCCTGCCAGACGGCGCGTAGCTCGTCTCGCGCCGCAGCCGGATCCTCGTAGCGCTCGGGAAGCAGGGGTTCATCGCGCCGCTGGCGCGCATGCCGTGCGGCGAGCAGGCGTCCGGCCTCTTCGACATGGTCGTCCGCGAACGGGACCAGCTCGAGCCGCCCCACCGGCGAGCGCCTCAGGCGGTCTCGGGAACGTCCGTGGGCGGGAAGGTGCCCGGCCTGCGCCGTCTGCGGTCCCGCAGCTCGCGCCGCTCCTTCTGCTCTTCCGTCGGCTCCTTCAGCGAGCGGCGGTCAGGGCCCGAGCGGCGGTCGACGATGACCGTCACGTTCGCGTTGTCCTTGTAGTACTCGGTCAGACGATCGAACAACTCGTCCTCGAGCTCTGACGGGATCACGCAGTAGATCATGCTGTTCAGATTGTAGGTAGCGGCCGGGCCTGCGCCTATACCCGCGCGATCGCAGGCATCAGGCGACCGTGCCGGTCGAGCTCCGCGTTCCAGGCCTGGAAGCCGCGGTCGACCTCGCGGAGCTCGAGCCCCCGCTCCTCGAGCCGCACCGGCTGCGCCGAGTCGACGGTGACGCGGTACTGGTACCAGGAGATGTCCCACGCGACGGTGATCACAGCCTCCGTGTTCACCCCCGAGAGCGGCACGATGCTCGCCTTCGGGGGGCCGAGGCTCTTTGCGATCCCGGCGACGGTGCGCCGGTAGGCGCTGGCATTGAACAGGTCGGCCGCCTCCACCATGGCGAGCTCCTGCTCCGAGAGGCGGCGCAGGATCGGCTCGGGTGCGACCGTCTCGTCCTCGGGCGGCGTGCGCCGGGGGTCGAAGATCGCCGACAGCGAGAGCCTTCGCTTCCGGCGCGCGGCGGGGACGGTCGGGGTCGTCGGCGACCCCTCCTTCAGCCATCCCTGCTCGATGGCCTCGTCGGCGCACAGCTGGCAGACGTCGACGAGTTCGCCGCCCTCGTGCGGCGCGAAGCGCAGCGCGCGCTCGCCCACCAGCAGGGTGCGCTCGCAGATCGCGCAGGTCTGGTCGACGAGTGACCGCGACATCCGCATCAGTGCGCGGCGGCCTCCTCCTGCTCCTTCTTCGTCGCGTCGATCACCTTCTGCGCCACGTGCGACGGAACCTCGTCGTAGCGGAGGAAGTGCATGTGGTAGTCGCCGCGGCCTCCGGTGAGCGAGGTCAGCGCGGGGCCGTAGGTGAGGATCTCGGCGAGCGGGATCTCGGCCTTGATCGCCGTCATTCCGCCGCGCGGCTCCATCCCGTGCAGGCGGCCGCGCCGCGAGTTGAGATCGCCGTTGATGGCACCGACGGCGTCGTCGGGCGTAATCACCTCGAGCTCCATGATCGGCTCGAGGAGGACGGGATCGGCCTGCTCGTAGGCGCTCTTGAACGCGATCGAGCCGGCGATCTTGAACGCCATCTCCGAGGAGTCGACGGTGTGGTACGAGCCGTCGACGAGCTGCACGCGGACGCCCTGGATCGGGGCCCCGGCAAGGCCGCCGTGGAGCATCGCCTCCTGGATCCCCTTGTCGACGGCGGGCCGGAATCCCTGCGGGATGACGCCGCCGACGATCTTGTCGACGAACTCGTAGCCGGTGTGATCGTCCATGGGCTCGATCTGGATCACGCAGTCGCCGAACTGGCCGCGGCCACCCGTCTGCTTCTTGTGCCGGCCCTGGGCGCGCGCAGCCTTGCGAATCGTCTCCACGTAGGGGACGCGCGGCTGCCTGAGCTCCACGTCGACGCCGAAGCGGCGCTTCACGCGGTCTACGGCAACCTCGACGTGCATCTGCGAGAGGCCCGACAGGAGCTGCTCGCCGGTCTGTTGATCGCGGCGGACGTTCAGCGTCGGGTCCTCCTCCTGCAGCCGCCTGAGCGCGGTCACGACCTTCTCCTCGTCGCCCTTCGCCTTCGGCGAGACGGCGAAGCTCATCACCGGCTCGGGGAAGTCGAGCTTCGGAGGATCCAGCTCGCGCTCGCTGTCGACGAGCAGGTCGCCGGTCACCGTCTCCTTGAGCTTGGCGATCGCGCCGATGTCGCCCGCGACGAGCTCGTCCACCTGCGTGTGCTCCTTGCCCTGGAGAGCGAGCAGGTGGCCGATCCGCTCCTTCGCGTGAGCGCGGGCGTTGACGACCGTGGAATCCGACTTGATCGAGCCGTTGAGGACCCGGAAGACGTTGATCCGGCCCGCGAACGGGTCGGCGAGCGTCTTGAACACGAACATCGACGAACCGTCTCCGTTGACGGCGATCCCGCCTGCGTGCTCGTCCGGCGACGGCACGCCCTCGACGATGAGGTCGAGCAGCGCCGTCGTGCCGAGGTTCTTGGTCGCCACGCCGCACGCGACCGGGAAGATCTCGCCCCGCTCCACGGCGTCGTGGAGGGCATGCGCGACCTCGTCCGGCGACAGCTCCTGGCCGTCGAGGTAGCGCTCCATCAACGCCTCGTCGGTCTCGACGACGGCGTCGAGCAGCCGCTCCCGCTCCTTCGAGCAGACCTCGGACATGTCGTCCGGAATCGCGGTGTGGCCGCTCTCGCGCTCGCCCTCGGGGCTCATGTACGCGCGCATGTGCAACACGTCGACGATGCCGCTCAGCTCGTGCTCGTGGCCGATCGGCAGGTGGACCGCTACGCACCGCGACGAGAACTGCTCGCGGAGCTGCTCGAGGGTGCGCATGAAGTCGGCGCGCTCACGGTCGAGCATGTTCACGAAGAACATCCGGGCGAGGTTGAGCTGCTCCGCACGCTCCCAGATCCGGCCGGTCTGGACCTCGATGCCCATCACGCCGCTGACGGCGATCAGCGTCCCCTCGACGACGCGAAGCGCCGCGATCACGTCGCCCTGGAAGCTCGCTTCGCCGGGGGTGTCGATCAGGTTGACCTTGTGGCCCTGCCAGTCCACGTGGCAGGGCGAGGCCTGGATCGACATCGACCGCTGCTGCTCGTCCTCGTCCCAGTCCGAGACGGTCGATCCCTGCTCGACGCTCCCGAGCCGGTTGATCGCGCCTGACTGGAACAGCATCGCCTCGACGAGCGAGGTCTTCCCCGTCCCACGGTGACCGGTGACGGCGACGTTGCGGATCTTGCTCGGCTCGAGCGTGGACATGCGCTAGAGGTCCTCCTGCGTCGGTGCGGCCTGGTGAGTAGCGGATCTTAGCGACCGGCCTTTTGCAGGCTAAACCGTCTCCGCGAGAGCGCGCTCGGCGGGGGCCCGGTCGAGCCTAGCTCTCGAAGCCCGTGCGCGTGGCGGCCGCCGAGAAGCGCGCCCGCAGGCGCAGGATTGCCTTCGTGTGCAGCTGGGAGACTCGGCTCTCGGTGACGCCGAGCACCTCGCCGATCTCGCGCAGCGTCAGTTCCTCGTAGTAGTAGAGGGTGACGACCAGCTTCTCGCGCTCGGGGAGGCGGGCGATCGCCTCGCCGAGCGCCTCCTTGAGCTCCGTCTGGGCGAGCGCCGACTGCGGCTCCGGGCCGGTCGTGTCCTCGATCGTGTCGATCAGGGCGATCTGGTCGCCGCCGGAGGACGAGATCGTCCAGAGCTCGTCGAGGGCGGCGATCGAGGTCCGGCCGATCTCGCTCAGGCTCGTCTCCAGCTCATCCTGGGTGATCCCGAGCTTCGCGGAGATCTCCTCGTCCGTCGGCGCGCGCATGTGCTTCTTCTCGAGCTCCGCGATCGCCCGCTCGATGTCGCGCGCACGGGCGCGTACGGAGCGCGGCACCCAGTCCATCGCCCGGAGCTCGTCAATGATCGCTCCCTTGATCCGCGCGATCGCGTAGGTCTCGAACTTGATGTCGCGGCCCGGGTCGTAGCGCTCGATCGCGCCGATCAGCCCGAGCAACCCGTAGGAAACGAGATCCTCCTCCTCGACGTGCGAGGGAAGGCCGCTGCCGAGGCGGCCGGCGACGTACTTGACGAGCGGCGCATACGTGAGGATGAGCCGGTCGCGGATGCCTTTGTCCTTCGACCGGCGGTAGTCGAGCCAGAGCGACTTGGTGTCCTCGGCGGTCGCCACGGCGACAGAATACGGCCGACCGCGGATGCAAGTCCGGCGGCCGCTCCGCGGCCACCATGACGACTTGCATCCGGATACCGCTGACGGACGGCGTTTCCGGACGTGCCAGGCAAAGCCCGGCACTGGTTCGAATTGACCTATCGGGCGAAGAGGGCGCGAAAGGCCATGCTCCCCATCCAGAGGGCGAGCGCACTTGACGCAAAGACGATGACCCAAACCCATGGCTCGTCCCGGGTGGCTTCGAACGCGGTTACGGCGATGCCGACGAAGAAGATCGCAATCAGGGCGAAGAGCGCGCCCAGGGCGCGGCGTTGCGACGGAGCGCGCATCGGCGCCGAGTGTAGTGACGGTTCGTTTTGATCCCGTGCGATGCAGTCGTTCGTCTCGGCAGTCGCCCAGGGAGTGCGGACGCTCGCGTTGTTCGCCAGCGCGGCCGCCCTCGTGATCGCCGTGGTGCTCTACCGCGACGGCGCCTCGGGCGACGACTTGCTCGCGGTGTTGCTGGCGGTTGCTCCGCCGGTGATGCTCTGGGTCCTCTGGACCGCGCTCAGGGAGCTCGCCGGGCTCCCCGAGCGGCTGCGGCGCATCCCCGAGACCGCACGTGGGCACGGCGAGGACATGCGCCGCCTCGCCGGGGACCTGCGAACGCCGGGCAAGCGGCTCGTCAGCGTGCCCCTCGCCCTCTGGCGGCTGCGCGAGGTGAGCGAGCTGGTGCGACCGCACGCGGCCGTACTGCCGTTCCTCAGCGTGTGGTTCTTGACCCTGTCCGCGATCGCCGCGTTTGCAGCCGTCGCCGAAGTTGTGATTGCGCTCGTGCTCCTCGCAGGCGCCGCGCTGTGATCAGCGCGGCAGCTCGACGACCATGCGGCAACCGTGCGGCTGCACGGGCTCGGCGCGAATCGTGCCCCCGTGGAGCTCGACGATCCAGCGGGCGATCGCGAGCCCGAGGCCGCTGCCACCCTCGGTCGCCGTCCGCGCGTGGTCGGAGCGGTAGAAGCGCTCGAAGACCCGCTCGGCCTCGTCCGGCGGGATCCCCGGCCCCTCGTCGGCGACCTCGAAGCGCGCCCGCCCGTTGTCGCCGGCGATCGAGACGAGCACGCGGCCGCCCTGCGGTGAGTGCCGTACGGCGTTCGAGACCAAATTCGCGACGACCTGGTGGAGGCGGTGCTCGTCGGCCTGCAGTCCCAGCTCCGGGTCGCCGTCCACGGCCAGCACGACCCGGCGCGACTCGGCCTGCGGACGCGACTCTTCGAGCACCTGCTCCACCACTGGGCGGAGGTCGACCCGTGCACGGTCGAGCGGCACCGTCCCCGACTCCAGCTTGGACAGCTCGAGCAGCTGCTCGACGAGCCCGCCGAGACGCTCGACCTGGCGGAGAGTGGTCTCGAGCGTCGAGCGCTCGACGGGCTCGACACCGTCGATGAGGTTCTCGAGCAGGGCCCGGAGGGCGCTGATGGGAGTTCGGAGCTCGTGGGAGACGTTCGCGACGAGGTCCTTTCGCATGCGGTCCACTTCTTCCAGCTCGGCGGCCATCGCGTTGAAGGCCCGCGCGAGCTCGCCGACCTCGTCCCGCGAGGTCGCGGTGACCCGCCGGCCGTAGTCGCCGCGGGCCATGGCCCGTGCGGCGGAAACCATCTCGCGCAACGGGTAGGTCATCCCGTGCGCGAGCAGCTGCACCAGCACGAGCGCCAGAACGATCGCCGCGAGGCCGGTAAGGAGCGGCGAACGGCCCGTCTCGTGGCCCCACACGGTGACCAGGACGGTCACGAGCACGGCCGCGACGATTACG
Organism: Gaiellaceae bacterium; assembly: GCA_035264445.1. Classification (GTDB taxonomy): domain Bacteria; phylum Actinomycetota; class Thermoleophilia; order Gaiellales; family Gaiellaceae; genus DATFQE01. The sequence continues at coordinate 7,344 of DATFQE010000037.1, forward strand.
ACGCCGAGCTTGAGCTTGATCGAGCCGAGGAAGTCGAGCGGCCTCACGCCACGCCGTTCCTGCTCAGGGCGTAGCCCACGCCGTGCACGGTGCGGATCAGGTCGCTCCCGAGCTTCGAACGAATCGCCCTGACGTGCGAGTCGACCGTCCGTTCCCCGGAGCCGACGCGGTATCCCCAAACCTCCTCCAGCAGTCGTCGCCGGGCGAAGACGACGTGCGGCGACTTCGCGAGCCGGTGCAGCAGGTCGAACTCGGTCGGGGTCAGGTGCACGACCGCGTCGTCGAGCGTCACCTCGCGCGTGGCCGGGTCGATGCGCAGCTTGCCGAGCCGGATGGCGTCGTCCGTTTCCGCGGGCGCGCGCTCGACGCGGCGGAGGAGTGCCCGCACCCGGGCGACGAGCTCGCGCGGGCTGAAGGGCTTCGTCAGGTAGTCGTCGCCGCCGACGGCCAGCCCCAGCTCGAGATCGGCCTCGCTGTCGCGCGCCGTCAGCATCAGCACCGGCACGTGCCGGTCGCGCTGGATCCGCCGGCAGACCTCGAGCCCGTCCAGGCCGGGCAGCATCAGGTCGAGAATGACGAGGTCGGGGCGGAACCGGTGACACAGCTCGACGCCCTCGACGCCGTCGACCGCCGTGGCGACGTCGAAGCCCTCCGAGCGCAGCCGCGCCGCCAGGGAGGCGGCGATCGTCTTCTCGTCCTCGATGACCGCGATTCGACGTTTGTCCATGCCCGGAGGGTAGGACACCGCCGTCGAGAGGTCTTAGGGATTCCGTGGAGGTTCTGTGCAGACCGCGGCGGCTATTCGGCCTCGTCGAGAGCCGCGTCGCGCTCTCCCTCGTCCGCGCCGTACCCCTTCTCCTCCTGCTCTTCCTGGACCGCGTCGGTCTCGTCGTCGCGCTCTTCGAACTGGTCAGCGTGCTCGCTCATGGCAAAGGGATACCCACAACGCAGGAGTACAATCGGGCCGCGAACCTAGGGGCGTAGCTCAACTGGCAGAGCACCGGTCTCCAAAACCGGGGGTTGCAGGTTCGAGTCCTGCCGCCCCTGTTAGGCGAAGCGGCTTGCTTGTAGGGGATTCGCGGCGGAGGCGTTGTCTAGTCGGGCGCCGTGCTACCCAACCGTGCTACCCATCTTGCGCCGGTCGAGCCGAGGCCCCGCGACCTTCACATATGCGGAGACCCGGGCCTCGGGTGCCACTCGCCGTAGATGATGCCGCCTTCGACGCGCAGCACCTTGAAAGTACATCGACATCGAGGACAAAGGGTCTGCGTGGTCGACCTGGCCCTCACGCGGAGGCTCATCCCGCTCGATCTCAAAGCGGGCTCGATGGTGCCCTGGCCCGGTCACGTGGACTTCGTAGCGCGTGCCCCCGATGCCAGCCCCGGCGCTGTTTTCTTGCCTAGCGCGGCCCACCCGCGCCGGTCGACGTGCCGAACATGCGCGCCTTGGCGGCTTCGGCTTCGTCGCGGAAGAGCACGCCGGCGAAGTCGATGTAGCGCTGGGTCGTGCC
>DATFQE010000038.1:0-3280 GCA_035264445.1 Gaiellaceae bacterium
CGCGCGCCAGCGCTCGTCGCCGGTGAAGACGTCGGCGTAGGTGCGCGCGAACATCTCCTCCTGAACCGCCGACGCGATCGTCTCGTGGACCTCCTGCGCGCTCGGCCAGAGGTCGCGCAGGTAGACGTCCTCGCCGTCCGACCCCACGCCGATCGGCTCCTCGATCAGGTCGAGGTCCATCCGGCCGGCCAGCGCGTAGGCCACGACGAGCGGAGGCGACGCGAGGTAGTTCGCCTTCACCTCGGGATGGATGCGCGCCTCGAAGTTGCGGTTGCCGGAGAGCACAGAGCAGACGACGAGGTCGCCCTGGTCGACTGCCTCCGAGATCTCCTCCGGCAGCGGCCCGGAATTGCCGATGCACGTCGTGCAGCCGTACCCGACGGTGTGGAAGCCCAACTGTTCGAGGTACGGCGTCAGCCCCGCGCGCTCGAAGTACTCGGTCACGACCTTCGAGCCCGGCGCGAGCGACGATTTCACCCACGGCTGCCGCTCGAGCCCGCGCTCGACGGCGTTCTTCGCCAGCAGGCCCGCGGCGATCATCACGGCCGGGTTCGACGTGTTGGTGCAGCTCGTGATCGCCGCGATCACGACCGACCCGTGCTCGAGCTCGAATTCCCGCCCCTCGTACTGCACCGGGACGGGCTTCGCGCGCTCGGCGACGACAACGGACGGCGTTGCCGCCACCGCCTCCTCAGGCTCGGTCCTGCCGTTGTGCGCCGGATGCTGATCGACCGTGGGATCGCTTGCCGGGAAGGTGTCGGCGACCTGCTCGTCGTGGGCGCTTCCGTAGTCGACGCCGAACGAGTCGAGTGCTCCGAGGAAGGAGTTCTTCGCGTCGGACAGCGGAACCCGGTCCTGCGGCCGCCGAGGCCCGGCGAGCGACGGCTCGACGTCGCCGAGGTCGAGCTCGAGCACCTGCGAGTAGGTCGGCTCGTCCTCGGGGTCGTGGAAGAGCCCCTGCTCCTTGCAGTAAGCCTCGACGAGCGCGATCCGCTCGGGCGGCCGCCCGGTCATGCGCAGGTAGTCGAGCGTCGCCTCGTCCACGGGGAAGAAGCCGCACGTCGCCCCGTACTCGGGGGACATGTTCCCGATGGTTGCGCGATCGGCGAGCGGCAGACCCGCGAGGCCGCGCCCGAAGTACTCGACGAACTTCCCGACCACCCCCGCGGAGCGGAGGATCTGCGTCACGGTCAGCACGAGGTCGGTCGCGGTTGCGCCCTCGCGCAGCCGGCCGGTGAAGCGGAAGCCGACCACCTGCGGGACCAGCATCGAGATCGCCTCGCCGAGCATCGCCGCCTCGGCCTCGATCCCACCAACGCCCCAGCCGAGCACGCCGAGCCCGTTGACCATCGTCGTGTGCGAGTCGGTCCCGACGAGCGTGTCCGGGAACGCGCGCCCGTCGCGTGACTCGACGACGCGCGCGAGATACTCGAGATTGACCTGGTGGACGATGCCGGTGTTCGGCGGGACGACCTTGAAGTTGTCGAACGCCTGCTGGCCCCAGCGCAGGAAGGCGTAGCGCTCGCCGTTCCTCCCGTAGTCCTGCTCGACGTTCTTCGGCAAAGCCGCCCGGCTCGCGAACGCGTCGACCTGCACGGAGTGGTCGATCACGAGCTCCGCGGGCAGCAGCGGGTTGATGCGCGCAGGGTCGCCGCCGAGGTCGCGCATCGCGACGCGCATGGCGGCGAGATCGACGACGGCCGGCACCCCCGTGAAGTCCTGGAGCAGCACGCGCGCGGGCGTGAACGAGATCTCCGAAGTCGGCTCGGCCCTCGCGTCCCAGCGGGCAACCGCCTCGACCTCGTCGACGCCGGCCTTCCCGTCCGCCTCGGCGCGGAGCACGTTCTCGAGCAGGATCCTCAGCGTGTACGGCAGGCGGAAGACGTCGTACTGCGACTGGAGGGCGTCAAGCCGGACGATCTCGTAGCTCTCGTGCCCGACACTCAACGTCGAGCGGGCTCCGAAGCTGTCCGGGGCGGCGGCCATCACCTGCAGGCTAACGGTTGACAGCTATAGCACGCGCGCTATAATAGCGCGTATGAGATACCAGGACCGGGGCGCTTTCGAGCGGCTTCGCGAACGGATCGCAGGGGCCGAGAACGGCTGGTTCTTCTCCCAGGTCGCGGAACGCGTAGCGGCCCGGCGGCAGCAGCTCGGCCTCTCCCAGCAGCAGCTCGCCCAGCTCACCGGCACCACGCAATCGGCTATCGCCCGGCTCGAAGCCGGGGGTCGCCCGCCGCGGATCGACACGCTGCTCAAGATCGCCGAGGCGCTCGACTGCGATCTCGTGGTCGACCTGAGGCCCCGGCCCGGAGGAGGAACCTGACGTGACCAACGGCATCCTCGCCCAGCTCGACGACCTCGAGCGACGACTCGACCACATCCATTCCGAGCTGCGCGAGCTCCGCGCAGCGGTGGTCGAGCCCGCCGCACCGCAGCCCGCACCGTCTCCGCCCCCGCGCGCGGCGAGCCAGCGCGCCTGGACGCCTCCTCCGCCGAAGCCCGCACCCGCGCCGACGCCCAAGAACGAGCCGTCGTTCTGGGAGCGCAACGTGACGCTGCCCAGGATCGAGCCGGCCGACCTGCTCGGCGCGCGTGGCCTCGCCTGGGCGGGCGGAGTCGTGACGCTCCTCGGCGTCGTCTTCTTCTTCGTCCTCGCCGTCAATCGCGGCTGGATCGGGCCGGCAGAGCGCGTCCTGCTGGGCGCACTCGCGTCGTCGCTCGTCTTCGCCGGCGGGCTCGTGATGCGCCACCGCTACGGGCAGCTCTACTCGGCCGTCTCCGCGGTCGGCGCCGGCATCGCGGGCGGCTACGCCACGCTGCTCGCCGCGGCGGCGATGTACGGCCTCGTCCCCGACCTCGCTGCGCTGGTCATCGCCGCGGCGATCGCAGGAGTCGGAACGGCCGTCGCGCTGGCCTGGAACTCGCAGACCGTCGCGTCGCTCGGCCTCGTCGGCGCGGCGCTCGTCCCGTTCGCCCATGCGCTGGATACTGAGATCGGCACGCTCGGGACCGCCTTTGCGGCCCTCGTCCTCGCGGGGCTGGTCGCGGTCGCGATCGGCCGGCGCTGGGATGCCCTCCTCGCTTCCGGCGTACTCGTCGTCCTTGCTCAGACGGTCTGGCTCGTTCTCGACGTCGGCGCCGATGCGACTGCCGGCGACGTCGCGGTGGCGACGGTCGTCTGGCTGCTGGTGCTCGGAGCCGGCGTGGCGCGCCGCGCGGCGCGCCGGGGCGAGACCGAGTCGCTGTCGACGGCGCTCGTGCTGGGATCCTCGCTCGT